>NZ_ALBR01000132.1:0-42466 GCF_002081505.1 Bacillus sp. CDB3
GCTCGACCACATCATTATTGGGAAACACAGATTTGTTAGTTTAAGAGAAAAAGGTTATTTAAGATAATAAGGTCATATGTAATATTTTTTTGAGGCTGGTAGATCTAGCCTCAAAAAAATTCCAAAAGGAAGCGACAAAAAAACACATGTCGCTTTGATTAAAAAGCAAGCTGAAGCTTGCAAAATACATAATTCCCAAAATAGATAATAAAGCATGAGTTTATTTTAATCACATAAAATAGGAAAATGAAAAACTAGGTAAATACGCCTATTTTCAGTAAATTTTGTTAATTTATGACTGATTTATGTTATAATTAAATTATGGAAATGAAGGGAGGTGATAAAAGAAAAACTAAGGAAAGGAGGTGTAATCTTGGGGGAGTTGGAGAATCTTTTAAAATTGTTGTTAATGGTTGCAACTATTCTTTCTACAGTAGCAATAGCATTTACCAATATAATTACCGGTATAAAAAACCTACAAGAAATGAGAAAGAATAGTGCCAACAAGAAAAAAGACAAAAATAAAGAGCAACGAAACCGTCCAAAGAAACGTTGCTCCAAATAACCATTTAATTGCAAAGCAGGAGGAAGGTCTTAGGACTTTCTTCCTGTTCTCCAACTTAATTATAACATATGACAATTAAAAGAGGAAAATTCCATACATCTAACTTCCAAATGTTGTTTATATTTTGCATTATATTTGCTGTTGTTGTTGATTTTCAGTCTTTGGGGGCAAAAGATTATATATTCATTGTGTGTTTTGGTGTTTGGATTTTCAGTTTACTTACAAATATACTTTTAAAGAATTGGATCAATGAGAAATGACAATAATTAAGTGTACGGTGCACTTTTCTTGTATCGTACACTTAATAATTATTTATTAATAACGGTAAAATATGCTATTATATTAGATATAGTGAGACGATCACTATTCTTCAATTTATTAATAAATCGGTTAGAGCCCTCTGTTCGGAAAAACAGGGGGTTCTTTTTATACCAAAAATATCATAATTACTATACAATATATGATATTTTTGGTATAATTAAGTTAACGGCAGAGGGAGAAGAAAAGACCAATAAAAAGAGGAATGAAGAGTTTATTTAATTCTTTAACACAATTGGGAGGAATGGAGAATGCGTAATAAAAAGCTAATGGAAAAGGTAATAGAATTAGATACTCAAACTTTAACAACGAGGGAACAGAGTGCGAGAGTAATGGTACAAATTGCAATAATTAGAAAGGCATTTGGTGTAAAAAACGATGAAACCAATAAGCCTGTTAAAGACTATGAGAGAGAAATTGTCTTATCTGATGATGATATTAAAAAAGAATTTAATGAATATGTATCATTTTGGAATAGGACTAAAGAAAGAAATGATATGGACAAAGCCAAGGAATTTGAAAACCTAATTTACTATTTTATTGAAGCTGTAAGATTTTTTAATGATAATTTAGCGGATGTTTACGAAAGAGAATTTGAAGATATTGAGCCAATTTCTTGATATTCATGTAAGGGGTACTTTGTACCCCTTACAAAATAAAAAATGAAGTAGATCAGGAAGAAAAGCCACGCATGGATGCGACATAAAAACACATGTCGCTTTGAAGTAAACGCTGGTATCGAACCAGCGAGGGAATTACTTTTTGCTGAAGCAAAAAGTAATTCCTTGAAGGCCCATTCAGAGAAGAAACCCCATACCTCAAAAAAAGTAAAAAATTCTGATTATTCACTACCATCTTAGACAGATTCATGTTACAATTAAATTGTAAAATACTTTTCTAAGGTGAACATATGAGTAAAAGACAGTATAACTTTTCAATTGATGAGTCGATATTTAACTTATTTAAAGAGAAATGTCCAGCTCGTCTCCAAAACAAAATGATTCAAAAAGCTATTCCAAATTTATTAGCACAAAAGGAAATAGATTTTTGGAATATTAGAAGGGAAGTGAGAAAGCCCGTATCATGCCCTTTTCGCCTTGATATAGAGAATAGCAATACTTTAGATAGGCTAGTTGAAAAGTACGCTGTAAAAGGCAATAAATTAAACCGCTCTGTCATTATGGAATATGTATTATATCAAATTGCTACAAGCGAGATTGAACAGCGTGAAAGCAAAATAAAAACTTATTACATCGAAAAACATGTTCACGAAGAGATACAAAAATATTTAGTAGGTGAGCATCTAAATCATGTAATTGAGGACTTTGTTTTAAATGGTTATACGGAGATACAAAGTGAAACCTCTACATTAAAAACATCCAAGGATTTATTACAGCAACTTAGTACATATTTTGATGTTAGGGTTTCAAATAAATTAAAAGAGATAGCTAACGATCATGTTCCGAAAATCTCAGAAACAATGGTTTTTCGAGATATGACGAGACAGCTTATAACACATTTACAAGAAAAAAAATTGCAGAAATTAAAGAAGAAATTCAACATCAAATATTAATTCTTCAAGATTTAGGTGAAGATCCTAAAGCATTCTTAAAAAAATTAATGGATGAGGAGAGTTTGTAATGTATCAATATCCAATTCAAGAGGAACGCATTATTGTTCCTACAGATAAAGAAGAACGTATTTATGTCGTTTAAGTCAGAAAATTCACCTCTATAGCGACCCCACAGAAAATACTTGAAATGAACTTTTTAAAGGTATTAAGAACTTAAATAACATTAAGGTCAAGAATATTTTAAAAACGAAATGGAGAGATGAGAAATGACAGTATTAGGAGTAGAAACTGTAAATCATAAGATTGAATTAAGCGGTAAGCATAGCGGGAATGTGTTGGTAGGAGGTGCAGCAGGTAGTGGTAAAAGTGTTTCGTATGTTCGGCCAAATATTTTATTAGAACAAGAAAAAAGTTTGCTTATCTTCGACTTGCGGAAGGAAGAGTTCACATATACACATAAGGAAAAATTAAAACAAGGTTATAGAATTCTAGAGTATGATCTTGCCAGTGAGACTATTTTTGAAGATTTTCGTAAAGATTTAATTTCGTATGGTTCTGATAAATTGGCTATATATATCAATAATTCTGATTCATTTTCAGATGGGAAAACAGTGAAAGAACGAGGGTTATTGGTGCAAGAGTTGTTCAAAACTCTTCTGAATGATGAAGTATGGTCACAAAAATTGCATATTATTTTAGATGCTTATGAAGAATATCCTTTACCTAATATGGATGAAATCTTATCTATTGTGAAGAAATATAATATTGAATGTTCAATTATATTACAGATGATTAGTGAACTCGAACATATCTATGATGAAAATTTTGCGTTGAGTATTATTACTAATTGTGAAGCTATTTTATATACTGGTGGTCCTTCAATGCGAGATGCTGAATTTTTAAGCCGTTTAACTGAAGATACAGTTGTATTAACAGCTAATGAAAAGCCTTATATTACTAAAGAAGAAATTTTACGTATGGAGCGCAACGAGGCCTTACTAATTGTACATGGTGAAAAGCCAAGAATCATTACTAAATTGTTTGTAGATTATCTAACAACACAAAAAAAGAACGATTTCTGGGAAGTATTAACTAATCAATTACTTGAAGTATTACACGATTATGTTGTACAAGAAACAAATGTTGCAGCATCTTCTAATGACGCATTATTAAAAGTAAAAGAATTATTAAACACTATAAATAGTGTAGAAGAACTTGAAAAAATAACTTCTGCTCTTGAAAGTTCAAATATCTTTAAAATTGCATGGATTACATGTAAACCAAAGGAAGAGCACTTAATAAAATCAGTAATTGAATCAGCAAAAATTAAAGTTGAATCAATGATTATGTAGCTGTTCTTTGATTTATTATCAATCGGTTATATAGGCTTACGATGTAAATTCGTAAGTCCTTTTTTTATTTGGGCTCATGAACAGTCTGTAAGTCAGCACAAAACGCTGACTAACAGGCTGATAACACCGCTCCACACCTACGCCACCCGCTAACCCGCTCTTGTAGGCAAGGAAGGAAATACAAGGTAGAAACAATAGCTGGGTTCCAGGTTGTCGCTTAACGGCGTGGCCGGAGCGTTTTTCTAAGATCAGTTCGAAGAAGAAAAGACTTGAAAGTAATTCAAGAAGTAATGAAAACCAAACCCGCTCCACAACACTTGCACTTCTTGGCCTGGCTGCCAAATGAGGCTATCATGGGGAAACGCTCGGCAATTCGCTAAACCCATGCGAATTGTTCCACTACGCTTACGCTTCGTTTCGGGCAACGCTAGGTAGTATTTTTTTGAAAACCCCACTCAAAAAAATCTCCACCCGCTAAAAACGCCCCCTTTGCGCACTCTCCCCATGATTCGTTGCCAGTGCGCCAGGACCCCTCCGTTCCAGTGTTATTACGCTCAGTTGAAATCCCTTGATTACAAGTTTTGTCGAAAGTTGTCTATCAAAACATACCAAAAATATCATAAAATACTACAAATAATATGATATTTTTGGTATAATTAAGTTAAGGAAAAGGGGGAAGGGAAATGGCAAATAACGTTTATGAAATCGTAACAAACAAAATTATTGAGAAGTTGGAACAGGGAACAGTGCCTTGGCAAAAACCTTGGATAAACGGAAATGTAGCCGTAAATTGGAAAACACAAAAACCGTATAGAGGTATTAATACAATGCTTTTAGATTCAGGTGAGTATCTCACGTTCAAACAGGTTAAGGAGGCAAAAGGGAAAATCAAAAAGGGGGCAAAATCAGAAATTGTAGTCTTCTGGAAATGGTTAGAGAAAGAAGATAAAGCATCAGGGGAAGTTGAAAAAATTCCGATGTTGAGATATTACAGGGTTTTTAACATAAATCAATGTGAGGGAATTGAAAGTAAGCGGAAAGAGGAGGAGACTTTTCAACATAATCCAATTGAAGAAGCGGAGAACATCGTAAAAGGATATATAAATTCTCCAAGCCTTAGCTGGAACAGTGGAAGGGCATATTATCAGCCAGTTATGGACCATGTAAATGTACCACCAATGAAGGATTTTCCAAGAGTTGAAGAATACTATTGTACTTTATTCCATGAATTAGTTCATTCAACAGGCCATTCCAATAGATTAAAAAGAAGCGGAATTACGTCAGCAACGGCTCATTTTGGCTCAGAAGATTATTCAAAAGAAGAATTGGTTGCTGAAATTGGGGCCAGCATGTTAACTGGGTTATCAGGGTTTGTAGATGTAACATTTGATAATTCAACGGCTTATATACAGTCCTGGTTACGAAACTTAAAAGACGATAAAACATTAATTGTTAAGGCAGCCAGTCAAGCGCAAAAGGCTATAGATTATATTTTAGGAGTTAGCTATAACGAAGAAAATAAAAAATAAATGAGGATATAATGTATAAGGGGATTAAGTCCCCTTATACACTAATAAATTAGTAGATCAGGAAGGAAAAAACACGCATGGATGCGACATAAAAACACATGTCGCTTTGAAATAAACGCTGGTATCGAACCAGCGTGGGAATTACTTTTTGCTTTAGCAAAAAGTAATTCCTTGAGGGCACATTCATAGAAGAAACCCCATCCCTCTTAAAGAAGTGAATGAGCTATAAATAGTGTCGAAGTCCTTGGAAGAAATAATTAATGCTCTTGAAAATTGGAATTCATCTAAAGATACAAAATTTAAAGATGGAACAAAGGTTGTAGTATTAAAATCAGTACTTGCACAATTAAAAACTAAAGTTTCATTAATGAATATGTAGTTTATCATTGATTTATTATCAATCGGTTATATGTAAGTTTGCGATGCAAAATTGTAAGTCTTTTTTTATTTGGGCTCATGAACAGTCTGATAAGCCAGCACAAAAACACTGGCTAACAGACTGATAACACCGCTCCCCACCTACTCCACCCGCTAACCCGCTCTTGTAAGCTAGGAAGTAAAGGCAAGGGAGAAACAATAGCTGGGTTCCAGCCTGTCGCTTAACGGCGTGGCCGGAGCGTTTTTCTAAGATCAGTTCGATGAAGAAAAGACTTGAAAGTCATTCAAGAAGTAATTAAAAGCAAGCCCGCTTCACAACGCTTCCACTTCTTGGCCTGGCTGCCAAACGAGGCTATCATGGGGAAACGCTCGGCAATCCGCATCAAACCCCATGCAGATTGTTCCACTTCGCTAACGCTTCGTTTCGGGCAACGCTGGGTAGTATTTTTTTGAGAACCCCACTCAAAAAAATCTCCACCCGCTAAAAACACCCCCTTCGCGCACTCTCCCCATGATTCATTGCCAGTGCGCCAGGACCCCTCCGTTCCAGTGTTGCTACGCTCAGTTGAAATCCCAAGTTTACGAGTTTTGTCGAAGAGTATCTATCAAAAATACATACTAAAATTAGCTTAAATACTATACATTTTGTGATAATTTTAGTATAATTAAGTTAACGAATCTTTACCTGAAAAATATTAATTTAGGGGGAAGGGTTATGACTGAATATCATTTTGATGATGAAGTATATACAGATTACACAGAATTCAAGAAGGTCCTTGCAAAAGATTGGTATAATCAATATAACAAATACATGATTCAAACCTTTTTTACAGAAGGTAAGGAATTTAAATATGAAGGGCATTTAACAGAAGTAATAGAAAATAACTGTTCAGATCCAAAAGGGTGGTTATATTTAAAAAGTTATTATGGAGGGGATAGAACTGTTTCATTCAGGGTTCATCCTCGTAAAGTACTTAAAGCAGAACCTTTATTAAGAGAGAAGTTAGAACAAATGTTAAAAGATATTGATTTAAATGAAATAGAACTATATGAACAAATAGAGCTATTTTGAGTTTTGTATAAAAGGAGATGTAGAAATTTATGTATGAAAAGGAAATTATTTTTATGTTAAGTCTTTGTGTAGTTTTAATTGCAGTAATAGGAGTAACAGTACTTCTGAAAAAACTATTTAATCCAGGAGAAATACACATGACAGGAAAAGATGTAGATAGGGTTATTGACTATATCAATGATAATGAATTGAAATCATGCAAATTAAGTTTGAGTGAGAATGAAATAGAAATATCTAGCGATGAAACAAGTGAGGTTAGGAAGTTTAACAGAAATTAGTGAGTAAATTGTTGTGCTGAAGAAAATTATAAATGAGGGAAATCTGATTTATGTTGAAAAGGCGATTATAAAAAGTAACAACTGGTACAGTCTTGAGGGCTTATAAAATTAAGAACAAGGGGGATTTATATGTTCATTAATGAAAGATCCAAGAGAATAGTAGTTACAATGGTATTTGGAAGTATATTCTTTTATATAACTCGGATAATGTTTAAGTTTATGTTTTCTACTTTTGAAGTAAGTGATGCACTTCTCACTTTCACTACACAAGCAATGCGAGTACTTGATATTATTGGTGCTTTAGCACTAATTGTACTATCTTTTTTATTCCTGTTGAGTTTATTTGATATTGGAAACACTGTTACAGAAAGTCCAAAAAGAAAACATCAAGTTTCTGAATCCAAGCATATAAATTTGAAAAAAAATGGACTAGAAAAGACTGTTATACATGGTACAGCTTCTATAAATAAAGTACATGGTAATCAGTATCACTCTATTAAAGATAATAATGATTTATTCGATAATATTTTAGAAAGTAGTGTATTTACATCCGTGTACAGTGACGATTCAAGGGGAAGTAGTTGCACTCGTAACAATGATTCGGGAAGTAATTGGGATTTTGATGGTGGTGGAGGGGATTCTGGCGGTTGTGATTAAATTCTAGTCCATAATAAATAAAAGTTGCTTCACAGATTTACTTGTGAAGCAACTTTTTTATTTTACAGGTAGTTATAACCTATCTTCAACAAGATAACCTGAATACCTAAATAAAAAAAGTTCAGTCTCTTAAAGAATAATTTCAAAAACTGAACTGTCCACACTATGCATTCTACAGCATAGTCCTGTATTAAGGAAAAAAGTCGATCGCAAATCCATCGTAGCATAATTTGGAAATAATTCAAATTAACAAAAGATAAATCTTTAGGTCCAAAAATCTGTATAATCTAAGTTTTTACCAGTAAGTTTACGAAGTGCTTTAAGAATTTTACTAGCATTTTTAGCCGTGGGCGATACACTACTTATATTACAAACACGACTAAGAGTCGCTTCCTTTACACCGCTTGCTTTAGCAACTTCATTTTGCTTCAGATCATGTGCATCTAAAAATTTCCCTAATTTTGAACGAGGTTTTTTAAACCAGGACAAATGAGTCACCTACTTTTTCTTTTTTAATAGTAACTTGTCCATTTATTTCATTTTTTAAACTTAAGAAAATGGAATTAAATAAAAATGAGATTCATATACTAATAACAAAAAGACGGAAAATGTAATTTTTTTTAGGAATATAGCATACATATTAATAGCTACAAGCTGCGAATAAACTGAAGTATAAATTGCAACTTGTTGCAATGGATATTCTTATAAAATAAATCAGCCCAAACCATTGATACATAAGGATTTTGCCCTTTATATAAAATGAGCAATTTTAACTCATTAAAAATGAAACTTTAAAATTTCACGTACCACAATAGAAAATAAAAAAGAAAAAACTCGAAATAAGGGATTCTTTTACTTAACCCATAAGTTAGCCGGAAATGGAAGCATATAGTTGCCGAAAATTGCTTGTTTTTAAAGACATTTATTCAATTATTCGAAGGAAATGGAAGCATAAGTTGGCCGTGAATTAATTATTAACCCATAAGTTGGCCGTGAATTTTCCAAAATAATAAATAAAAATACCTATTATAATTGTAGGATATTCAAAATGATGAGCTTTTTCACTAGAATCTTTATGTTTGCTCGTATATTTTCGTTAAAAATGCGAATGGGAACCCTATATATAGTTGGAAGCATAAGTTGGCTGTAAGCAAAAAGAAGGATAAGTTGACCGAAACGGCCAACTTATCCTTCTTTTTGCAGATTCTAAATGGGGTGTTTTTGCCCATTCTCCAAAAAGGGGGAGTAAGACAGAATATACCAATTATTCATTAGGAAAAATAATACTTGGATGGGAGTTCAATATATATTATTAAAATTAAAGTGGTTATCAAGTCGGAGGAAGGCACCTTAGGGTGTTTATTTACTTCAAACTGATTGGTGATATGATATATAAATAGATTAATAAACATAAAGAGGTTATACATAAATTAATGAGATAACAATAGCACTTGAAGAGGTGCTTGCATTATTTAATTTTTGGAGGTTATTATGACAAATACAGAACAATACTTGAAACGTAAAACATCAGGACTTCATACACCTGCTGTAACTGAAATAAAGAGCTTAGCTGAGTATATAGATTTATTCTCGAGTGGGAAATTTACAAATTATTTATTTAGGGGAGAGCCGACCAATTATGACGAAACCCTATCTTCAGGTTTAAGAAATATAACACACCCTGGTCATAGACCAGAACATGGAGTCAAAAACGGAAATACATTTCTTAATATGCAAAAAGAATTTAAAAGAGAAGTTTGGCATAAATTAACTCCCGATGAACGTACACATTTTTCAGCTTTTTCCCAACATCATGGGATTCCGACAAATCTCATCGATATAACTACATCACCCTTAGTGGCACTATATTTCGCATGTCAAGATTATAAAAACCCGAAAAATACAAATGAAGTGCAGCTTGATGAAGAAAAAGGAATTGTGTATTTATTTAAAGATCAATTTGTTGACATTACAAATATTTTAACAAAATTTGAAGACGTAAATATACTAGAACTTTTTGCGACTTTTGAAAATGATATGTTCTTAGATATGTATAATTTATTTTATAAATTTAAAAGAGAACACCCTGAAGAATTTTATAAATACTTCAAAAAACTATATATTGATTTGCATGTATTCTTAAAGTCGCCCCCTTTATCTATTCCTGTGATAGATGTAAATAAGTTCCCTCCTTACGAAGAAGGTAGATATGAATTGAAATTCTTTGGAAATTGGGAAGACTTACTAAAATTTGATACGCAATTATTAAATTTCGATAAAAAGATAAAAAAAATTTCTTATCCGGTATTTATCTACACAGCTTATCTACAAATATTATTAGCAAGTCTGCATTATAATCCAGCGGTAGTTGACAAGAACACATATTTAAATCTATTTCCTAACTTTAAATATGCTCCTATATTATCTTTTGAACGGGGACGAAACCAACAAGGGTTATTTATATATCAAAATTATCTTCAGAGTGATGAATATACAGAAAGCCCTTATATTGAAGGTATACAAAGGATTGTGCCTGATAAAGTAGTTGTCATCAACAACAAAGAAAAAATACTTGAGGAACTTAATTTTATAGGGATTAATGGGAAATTTATTTATGGAGATTATGACAATATAGCGAAATACATAACAAGTAAATTTCAATAAAATATAGATATGAACCACATTTCTCAATGAATAAAACAACTTAACATGGTAAAATAATATTTGGATGGGAGTCCAATACATATTATTAAAATTAAAGTGGTTCAAGTCGGAGGAAGGCACCTTAGGGTGTCTTTTCTTTTGTATATTAATTTGCTATATTTTGTCTTATTCCCCCTTTTCGGGGGATGGGCAAAAACACCCAAATGTAGTTATTGAGTAGTAATAATAAAGTTGTTTAAATCTAAACTTATGAACCTCCATTGCTGGCGATACCCTTGCTACGTCTAAAAATTAGCTACATTAAAAATAAAATCGTTTAAATTTGAATAGAAAACAACAATTGTGTAATAAGAAAAGCCTGCTTATTCAGCAGACTTTCCATCGACTATATCTTTGTATTTTTTAGCTTGTTTTAGTGTCCAAATTGGCGTTGAAGCTAGGATTTGAATTGGTTCAGGTAGTAATGGTCTTACTTTTTTCCCGCCTCGTTGTCGAGAATACTTTGTGCTTAAACGGGCTTTATCCCAGCCGAGTATCTCAGCAAATTCTTTTAAACCAACGAGAGGGGGAATTACTCCCCCAATTCATCACTCCATGTTTGATAAAATCCACCACCAACAGTTTCAAGTACAGCGTCATCCTCTTGGGGGGATACTCCGTACCAATATGCCGTTGTGATAACTTCGCCATCTAAAGTTTCAATTGTGATTTTTTCTTGAGTGTAGGCAATACCTTCTGTGGCAACTTTCTTTACTTCGTTTAAATCATTAACTTCAACTTCTTCTGTGATTCCAGTATGATAGTTCACAATATACTTTTCCATTTATAACATCCCCTTCAAAAGTGATAACTTTGTTATCTCTATTATATCAAAAGTGATAACTTTGTAAACACTTTTGAAAAGGAAAATAAAAATATTTTTATGTGTTAATGTCACATTACGATTATTAAACGATTTTATTATCATTTTTAAACAACAATATTATTTTTTAATCATCTTTATTATTTGTAGACAAAATTAATATGCTATAATTTTAGTGGGTATATTGTAGCTGTTTTTTTAACAACTATAATAAAAAAGAGACAGGGTAACCTTGTCTCTTTTATTTATGCAGATAACACATGCTTTTTCTGAAATGCTGTAAATCCTACATTACTTTTTATTTGGATGTATTTCTTTCATTTGAATTTGGAAAATATCACTGTCTTTTATACCTAGGACCAGCATCTCATCTTTTAATGAACGCCAGGGCTCAATCTTGATGGATTTAGTAGTTCTATCCCGTAAAGTATATTCGTGAATATAATATGATTTTTCATTTTTCTTCATCGTAAATCCTCTTTTATTTTATATCAACTAATTCATCAAATTTAAATTGTATATGTGTATTGAAAGCATCAAGACAATGAATCAATTTGTTTCCTGGATCTATAGAAGCTACTGTTATATATTGGTGATGTATATATCCATTTCTGTAATAAGAGAGGAATATTTCTTCATTACATGTCAGGGATTGTTGTAAAGATCGCTGGATTCGTTCTTTTGTATCTTCAGTAAGTATAGGCTTATTCACTTTGTTTTGGTCGATTATCATCCGATTAATTTCATCGTATTGTTCGATCACAGATTTAAATGGATTCCATTTGACCATACCACGCCCTTTAATCTTTGGTGCTCCCCAATTTTCCATGTGATGTCCTCCTGAAAATGATATATCTATATTATACAAGAACATATGTTCTTTGTAAAATTACCATTAAAATATGTAGCTATATAAAAACTACATATTAACCAACATTAATAACATGATTCTTTTTATTTAACAAGATATTCAGTTTCCTCTAATTCACCTACGCCTTTTACATAGGGCTCAATCCAAATTAATTTACGCTTCAACAGACCTTCTCCATAAGGCTGATTTCTCCAATGGCCTCTAACAATCCATTGCCCGTTAAATTCTTTCCTTTTTCTAGGTTGATCTTTAAGGTAATTAAACTCTCTATATACTTGTTTATGTTTATTATCAATAGTTACTTTTTTTCCAATACGAATATAAGAAGTACCAAGCGATTTCTTATTTCTTTTCTCTTTCTTTTTTACTTTCTTGTTCTTATGATGTTCTGTAGGCTCTCCAACATGTTCCAGAATTGCCTTATCAGATTGTAAGTATAACAGTGTATTTACAATTAAAATTGAAAATTGTTCAGCTATAGCTCTACTGTTTCTATTTAAATAGTAATCAGCAGCATCTACGGTAACAGAATTTTTAGGGAAGTGTTCGTCTAAAACTGTAGTAAGTGAATCAAATATATTTTCATGATCCAATATCGGTAATCTAATCCCTATAGATACTTCACCATGATTAGGGTTTCCAGTTTCCGTCTTTTGGACTTTTAGAAACATTGCAATCCACCAATGCATCTTATTATCTTTTTTTACTTCTGATACATAAGCTCCTTGAGCTATTGTTTGGTATAAGCATTCATCGTTATCATCAACAAATTCAATACCAACTAAATCCTCAGGAACAGTAAAATATACAACTGGAAATGGTAATTTAAGAAAGGAAGAGTTTACTTTATGAATATCTGTTTGAACTAATTTATTTGCAAGATCATCCTCGATATGAAAATGCTTTTTTCCTGATAACCAATATAAATATGCTAATTTGAATTCATTTATCAGTACTTCAAACGGCCTATCACTATTACGTAAAAAGTTTACTTTTGTAATAACTTCAGTACTTTGTATGTTGATCCAATCATTAACATGCTCATGCTCAATCGAAAGAAAATCAACATTTTGAATCCTTTTATCCTTAACATAATTATGAAAACGTTGAAAAGAATTTCTTCCAAATAAAATTTCATATCTTTTTTCTAGACCATCAAAATGAGTATTCATAAAAAGCCCCCCCATGACTTATTTACTCTTTATTTAATTGTTTTCTTTTTTCCCGTTGTAAGGTGCTTACACTAATTCCTGTTTTTCTCTCCACTTTCCTATAAGATTCTGTTTCTAATAAATTTAGAGCGTGTTCCATTTGCTCTTTATTATATTTCTTTGGTCGTCCCTCTTTAAAATTAGGATTCAACTTGGCAATTGCTTTTCCTTCTTGTGTACGTTCTACAATCATATCTCTTTCAAATTCAGCAAATGCACTCATAATATTAAACATCAACCTACCAGTTGGTGTATCTTCCACTATCCCCATATTAAGTATGTGAACTTTAACCCCTTTATCAAATAACATTTTAATCGTTTGGATTGCGTGTTCAGTTGAACGTGCAAAACGATCTAATTTTGTTACAACAAGTGAGTCCCCATTTTCTATTACAGAAAGTAGTTCCTGGAATTTTGGCCGATCAAATTTTGTGCCTGTAAATTTTTCAGAGTAAATTTTCTCACATCCTTCTTTTTCCAACATTTGAATTTGGGATTCCAAATCCTGGTTTAATGTACTCACCCTAGCATAACCATATTTAACCAAAAAATCACCTTTTCTACGTTCGCTTTTGACCATAAGTTTTGATGTATGTCAATGTACTGATTTTATCACATCTCAACATCATGTTCAAAACTTTTAAGTTATGAACATGATGTTATTGAAACTCTACATTTTCTTAATAAGATGTAAATAAAAAATTCAGAAAAAAGAAATAAAACTATTTATATTTTATGATACTTTTGTTATAATTTAATTAAAGGTAAATATTGTAACGTCAAAATTTCAGGAGGGGTAATTTTGAAAAATATATATACATTTGTAGTAAAAAAGGATAATACTATCGTGAATTGTAATAGCTATCTATTAGACAGCGAAGATGATGCTGGTTATATGGCGAATAATCTCTTAGGTAATTATTTAGAGATTAATGAAGATGTTAATAAAATAGAAATTTTTAAATACGATAATGTTAGCTTTAGGTTTATTGGGACTTTTGAAAATGTAGAGGATTAGTATACAATTTGAATTTTATAGAGAACGAGGGGGGAGGAAATGCATGTTTTTTATAGATTGGACACTGATATAAAAGTAAATAGGGAATTAAAAGAACCATATGTAATTTATATTGAAATTCATTATTTTAATGATGAATTTAAGCGGAGAATTCAAAATGTAGTTAAAATGTATGAACCAACCTTTGAAATTAAATATAAAAATTTTATTATGAAATATTTACAGAAAGATCAGTTCAAGATAAAACTTGTGAGTCATAGTGCTAAAGAATATAAGGCTGTTATGACAGGTGATAGCTCTTGTTTATATAATTTAAACTATTTTGATTTTCAAAGCGGTCAGTTTTCATTTTCAGAACGTAATGAAGCCGAAGAAGCAATGTATAAAATAAAAGAGATTATTAGAGAAACTTTAAATAAGGAAGCATTGCTTTTCCAACGGATATTATAATACAGTTTGAAATTTATTAAAAAATGTTTCATCAAATTTGAATCTCATATAAAGGAGATATTTATTATGGGGCTTATTTTTCAATGTGAAAAATGTGGTGAAGAAAAAAAAGATTCCGCTACTAATGGTACATGTAGAAATTGTGGTAGTAACAGCGTTGTACCTTTAATCGTGGTACCTTTATGTGATATTTGCAATGGAAGGATTAGAAATGGAGTATCAACAAGCTTTGGTGAGCATTATTGTAGTTCATGCTACAACAAATTACTGCATGAAAAGAGAGCTAAATAAATCTAAATAAAAGGGGATGTTTAATGTGAAAATTCTTTTTCAGTGTGAAAATTGTAATAACGAAAATGATATTTCAGATATTAATGGTACATGTGGGAGTTGTGATAATAACACATTTGAAAATTTCGAAATCATTATACCTAAAGGAGCGTTGAAAGGCATGAGTGGAATGTACGCTCTGTCTACAGCAGGAGAAATGTTAAAATCTGCATTGAATAAAGCAAAAGTTTTAATAATAGATCCCGAAGATAGTTACAATAATTTGTAGTATTTTATTGTTCCGTACTTATTAATTGAACAAATCGGATTTTCAAAGAATAAAAGTGTTATTTTGTAGAGTTTCATCAAATTTGAATTTTATGAAAAATGGAGGTAGTGAGCATGGGAGTTTTTAAAATTGCGCATTTTTATAATAGAGATCATGATATACAATCTGTTTTTGTTAAAACAAATATAGATAAGCTAACATTAGGTGAAATTATTGCTTGTATTCAATTTAAGTTTGAAGAATTAGTTGATGAATCAGGATGTATAGATGAGCGACATTTATTAGAGGTTTTAACAAGGTTTTATGAGATAGAAGATGTTACAAACGAGTTTCAATTATTTTTACCGTATACACAATTAGAGGATTCGGAATGGGATGTAGTAAACTTGTTTGCTATTTATAATGCATATGACGAAATAAGTGAATTACGTGATACTCCTATTAATCAACGTGAATTGTATATCGTACAGATAGATCAGTATTCCATGAGGGAGTTATGTTGCGGGCAAAATGCGAATGAATTAATGAAGCAAAGGTTACCTGACAGTGAAGATTTTGACAAAGCAATTAAAGATTCAAAATATAAATAGAGTTATTAATTGTTATAAAATCGTTATTTTGTGAAGTTTAATTAAATTTGCGATTGCTGTAATAGAAATAAGGGAGCATATGCTTTTGCATTTTCACCCTATGAAGAAACTAAGTATTATTGTGAAAAATGTCATAACGAGCTAGTATGCAGCAAATAAGTATTCATTCTGGGTGTTAAGTAGGTATTATCCCTGAATGTTATAGAAAGGAATTAGGATAACAATGACTAATTTAGCAGAGTACGCTGGTTTATTAATTACGGTAGTTTTAGTTATATGTGCTTTATATTCATTAACTGGTTCAACAAAAAACCCAATAGTAACGTATGTGGGGTTAGGAGTTATTTTGTCCGGAATACTAGTTTATTACTTAGCATATTAAAATTATGGCTTTAACTTTCAAAAGATGGATTAACGTGGGTTTTACGTCATTTGGTTGGTAGGACCCCTATTGTAAAGATACTAGTGGATTTATGCATGCCGTTCAAATTAAAGAAGGGGATTGGACCCGTAACTTTTATGAAATATAAGGCAAAAGAAGTAATATAAAGAAAAGGGAGAGTTGAATGTATGAAGTATGGAGTATATGGAGATAAAATAGCCAATACTTTGAGTGGCTGGAATTGAAATGAATCTGATATTATATACATTCATAATGGTAACAACTACAATCGTTATAAATGTATTTTGGTTTTATAAAGGTAAAATTCTTACATTATTTAAATTTCAACGAAAATCCAAAAGCAATGAGTGTAAATAAAGTATGGAAATATAAAAGACACAAACAGGAAAAATTGTTTTCGATGTACCAGTAAATATATTCATAGATACTACTAATAATGATTTAGGAGTAAAACATATGAAATTTAATAAGAATTTACATGGTGATGTGGAAATATACCGATTTGATAATAAAGGTTTTTTTTGCAAACCTTATAACTCTGACGCATATGATCATATTTTTGAATTTATAGATGTCGAGGTAACAGATCTCACATTATTTAATCAAGCTATACTGAAAGAAAAAGTCCATAAACCACAGTGTAATGATACTAAATGGTCAGGTTGTTTTTGTTTTCTAGGTGAATATGCGAAAAACATTACCAATGATGATGGCCCATTATCAATGAGAAAAGGCAATAAACTCAATATCGCCCTATTACCTAGAAACACAAAAATTTGGGTTAGAAATTGCAGTTACTTAGGTGAAGCAGATACCTTTTATAACGAATTCACCTATCAAATTGAACATGAAGGAAATTTATTTTGGACCTCCAGCAGTCAAAGTTATAATTGTTATTGTTGGGTGCGGATGAGCGTTGAATTAGCGTTAGAACGAATTAAATTATGGAAAACATATAATGAAGGGTATGAACCACCTGAATGGCTAACGGAATTCTATTTAATGGAGCATCAATTAGAACTACTCTACCCTCTTTCCTTATGGGATAAAATCGCTTTATATGTACAAGACTTTAAAACGTTTATTATAAAAAAGTAGCAATATAGAAAAGATAGGGGCACTATGAAAAATAAATATGGAGTAACTAAATCAACCACCCCCAGCCCCCGCCATCTTGGCAGGGGCTCGCTCGGCGCTAGCCAGGGCAAACGGGTTAAGAAGATCGTTTAACCCATTTGCATGGGTTCTAGCTTCTTTGGATAGATAATGTATCAACTCCTTATCCTCCTGGTCCCTTACGGGCTCAGTCCGGTATCGCTGACACATACCATATTTATGGCCACTTCCTTTTAATCCTGGAAACCGTAATATACGCCGGGGGCGAAAACACATCTATCCATATTTTATAGGCCAAATTTATATACTAAATTTATCATAAAACGCTTTACATTTAATGATATTTTTAGTATAATTTAATTAAAGGGAGGGAGATAAGTTGAAAAAATGTAGATCTTGTGGAGGAGCTGGAATTTGTTTTTCGTGTTCAGGTAGCGGCTTCCTTAAAGGAAAGGAGGAAGAGTGCAAGAGAAAAGAAACTTATACAGTAGTAGCCTGGGATAAAATAGAGGTTTTATCATCTAAAAAGGAATTAGAACAAAAATATGGCAGATTTTATTGCGGAGAAGTTGAAGGCTATTCGGCTCTTGTTAGTTATAAAAGTTGCCTTACTTATTGCTTTGTAAATGCTACAAAAGATTTTATAAATGCAGCATACAAAAGGTATATCCGTGAGCTCCAAAATGTATTAGACGATTACAACGGTATTTCTGAAAAAGACCCGCTATTTATCGCACAGATTCATGAAAAGATAAATACATTTAAGAATTTCTTAAATAAAGAACCTATTAGCATATAACCGATATATTAATAAATTGAAGGGAGTAATGACATGTCAGTATTATCTTGTAACATTGGTAAGTCTTTTCTTGGAGGAAAATTAACATTTCTAACTTTTGATATTTTGGCTAATTATTTAATTAAAGTTGGACGTATCACTAGAAAAGAGGAAGTACTTCATATTCCTTCAAATGAATTAAATAACTTTTTAGATGAATTTGTTTTATATATGGTTCGTTCATTGCAAATACAGAAGTGAAATAAGCGGTTTATAAAACGGGAGGGTGATTATAAATGTTTTGTCGATATTGCGGTATTGAAGCGAAAGTAAATCATGCTGGTGTTTTAGAAGAAGCAAATTGTAATTTCTGTGGAGGAAGCCTTGTTGATGAAGATACTGGACATCCGAAACTTTGTACTATACAAGGAGATCGTTTTGAGTTTCATAAAATGATGCCTAATGTGTTTATTGAGCACGTAGAGCAGCCAGTAGGCGTATTAGAAACATATCATACCTTTGACTTGTACCTTCTCTTAAAAGAAGTTAGAAGCATGCGGAGTACTACGTATTATGGAATGCGAGTGTTAAACAACGCCTCTGAAGTTGATGATGATTTTAAGGACCTTGCTCAAGAGCATGGAAAAGATTATGAATACTGGACACGTCGTAAATTTGTAATTGAAAATATTCTCCTAGAAAGGCAGGGTTATTTTCCTGAAAGGATAACTGTTAAAGTATTAGAATTTATGGCCGATCAAATCAAAAAATCAATGAAACAAAAAATGAAAATTTCTCAAACTAAACAAGCTGTTAAATAAATCAATCCCTTTTCTTATCATAAAAGGAGTGTTGTGTTAATGAAAGAAGGTTATGTAATTGAGATTGAAGATGGTTTCTATAATAAAGATACAGATGGCCCTACTACCCTTTCAAACGCTGAATTCTTTGATAACGAAGGAGATACAGACTTTTATATAGATATACTTACTCAAATGGGGGTTGAAGTCATAGACGTTTCCCATGCAAGGCTAAAAAAGGAACATCTAAATAGGAGGGGAAGAAATGTCCGATTTGGAGTTAATTAATATACTTATTTCATTGTCTGGTGTAATTGGTTTTGGCTTACTCATGAAACATGTTGTGACCACAATAAAAAAGAGTGCTAATACTAATGCGTAATTACTTTCCAATGTAACTGATACAAAAAAGCATTTTCAGAAATATCAAATCTCAGATCTTAGCAAAATAATTAAATACGCAATTACCAACCATGAACCCGACCTCAAAATTGCTAAACAGTTTAAAGCTCAAAAGCAAAATATCAGTAGATAAACGCATCAAGGGATTTTAAGAACCATATCGACTTAAGTCGGTAATATAACTTTAGTTATTTCAGGTAATAATGCAAACGCTTAAATGTATACTGATTAATCTTTTCTTTAGGTTTATATATAAATTATGGTACGTGAAATTATTGCATGAACCGTTTTATTTCCGCTTATTCTTTCTAATCGAAAATTTTAGACATATCATATACAAACGTATGTTAAGAACTTTTAATTAAGGAGGAAGTTACATGATTTTATCTAAATACACTTTGCGCTATATTGTTACTGGTAAAAATCGTTTCTATAAGCATACTTTCCCTGTTATATCTCTATCCGAAGCCGAAGCATTACAGAAAGGAGAAGATGAGTTAAAACGCAGATTTGGGGAGAATTATTACGAAGATCTCCGAATACAAAATGTAGTTCCTTTAAACAATATTAGCCCAAATAATAAAACTATTTCTCGTACAAGTTAGCATAAACATTTACTCAGTGTGATATTTTTAGTATAATTAATTGAAATTATATTGAAAATAAACTCATGTGAAAATGAATTTATATAGAACCTACAAGGAGAATTTTTATGGTAAAAAAATATAATCAAGATCAGTATATGTTTGCTGTTAACAAAGAAGTGGTCAAACGTTTTCAGGAGAACTGTCCGAAGTATTCCAGGAGTCGTGCTATTAGAGATGTACTTGTAGAATCACATAATAATCCAAATCTTAATATACGTAATGAAAGAGAAAATATTAAACCTTATAAGTTAAACCTTGATGATGATTCAATTAATATTGTAAATGATATTGTTCGTTTTTATTCTGTAAAAGAGGGTAAAGCTGTTAATAAATCTCAGGTTGTTGAAGCTATTTTAGATAAGGTTGCAGACCTGGATATTCCTGAAAGAGAAGAAGCAAAAAAAGTGTTTTATGTTGAGAGTCATGTGTTAGATGAAATTAGATCATTAACTGAAGGTAAAATTTTATCTCATGAATTAGAAGATTTTATTTCTGATTACTTCACAAAAATTAACAGTACCATTGATTCTTTAAAAATAGACACAACTGATAAAGATGCATCACCACAATATCGTATTAATATTGATAAAAAAGTATTAGAAAAACTAGAAAAAATTAAAAAAGAAACGGCACATGAACTAAGCGCTTTGAAAATCAAAGGTATTACTCTTCAGATTGTTTTTAGGGAGGTACTACGTCAATTTCTTAGCCACTTAAAAAAACATGATTTCAGTCAAGAGCAGCTTCAAAATGAAATTGATGCAAGAAAAAAGCTGTTGAGTGAACTACAAAAATAAGGAGGCAATTAGTTTCATGGTAAGCGAAAAGTCTTATGCTATTACACAATACTATGTAGAGGCTAAAATAATGGCCGAGATTAATAAGTTTCTTTTAGGAGGGAGTTTGCGGGAAAAGATTGAGTGGTTTGTTACAAATGAATACAATCACGTTCACGACCCTTTGGATAGCTTGCAAATCCCAATAAGCAACCTAGTGGCCCGAACGGTAAACCTTAATCCAAGTGTAATCAACAAATTAGAACAAATGGCGAAAGATACCGGGGAAAACGTTTCACAAAATATGGTGTTCCGTGACATGTTACGGCAGTTGTTGATTAGACTTAAACGAGATGCAATTATTCAATTAGAGCAAGAAATTAAAGATCGTGAAGAAAAAATGCATCTAAGAAAATTACAGATAGAAAGACCCCATAAGACAGATCCCAAAGATGGAGTTGAGTAAAATTACAATTTTACTTACTTCATCTTTTACTTTTAAATAACAAAAACGCACTTATAAGTGCGTTTTATTCCAAGCTCTAAATATGAACTTTTTCTTTTTTCCTACGAATAAACCACCACACGAAAGCTAGAAGTAGTATGAAGAGCGGTATTGCCTCAATAAAGAGAAATCCCTTCCAAAAATCTAGCATAGTGCTATGTGGGGAATCTGTCGCCATCACACCTATAAAAAATGCGACTGGACTTGCAAGTATATTTATCCCTAAACCAATCATTACGAATGACAGATTTTTAGCTTTAATTTTTGGTGAATCAGCCTTAATCATTACGAAAATTGCTGTGCCGATTATAAGGAGAATTGTCCCATAAAATGTAATATAAGATAAGCCAACTTCAAAAGGTCCAGATTCCATATGATTTCTCTACCCTTTCCATACTTGTAAGTGTTTTATATTTCGAGGCTTCCATTAACAGTTGTAAGCATTAGTTTTACGTCTTCTAATTGGTTTGCTTGATTGTTAGATGTGTTTCTTTTTTGCTGATTCTTTGGCTTTCTAAGCGCTTCTAAATACTTATCAATATCAAACCAATATTTTTCCCCGTCGGAATGGAATTTGTATCTTGGATGCTTAGTTAAATCATATTTTTTATCTTTAAATGGCCTTTTGCCGATTATTTGGACAATACACGTATCACGTTCCATTGTTAACAGCTCGTCTTGTGTCATTAATTCTCTACCTAATTTTGAGTAATTTTGCCCGAAACTATCATTGTTGGATCGTGTTTTATTTTCGTTGTAGTCATTGATTGTTTCTTTACCAAGTTCTTCACTTAATGCTTTAATTGTTGTTTTTTCTTTACCCCCTAAGAATATAGACGTATCACAGTTCCCGATTATCGTTTCAGCACTATCTTTATAAATTTGTTTCAACTGTGAGGCTGCTTGTAAAATAGGCATTGCTGAAATATTACGTGAGCGGATTGTCGCAATTAATTTTTCGAAGTTTGGAATCAATCCAATATTGGCGAATTCATCTAATATAAATCGCACATGAGTTGGTAATGAACCTTTGTATTTTTCGTCTGCAATTGTAACCAACATGTTAAACAGTTGTGTATACATTATGGAAACAATAAAATTAAATGTTGCATCTGTGTCTGGTACAATAACGAATAATGCTGTTTTGCGCCCTTTATCTCCAAGTGTATCAAGGTTTAATTCGTCTTTTGAAATCAAATCACGAAATGCAGGAATATTTAATGGAGATAACCTTGCACCACAAGAGATTAAAATACTTTTTGCTGTTTTACCCGCAGCATTTTTATATAATTTATACTGTTTTACAGCAAAGTGATTACTATCCTCTTTTTCTAATTCTTCAAAAAGGTAATCTATAGGATTTTTATAGTCTTCATCATCTTCTTTTACCGTTGAATATGAGATTAAATCAATCAATGTTCCAAGATGTTGTTCTTCTTTAGGAAATTTTGAAACGATTAAACTTAAATACGCTTGATATAGCAATCTTTCCGCTTTTACCCAAAAATCCTCCCCTTTTTTTGCGCCTTCCCCTTCTGTATTCGAAATAATGGTATTAACAAGTTTTAAAATATCTTTTTCATTGTAAACATATTTTAATGGATTGTATCGCATGCTTTTAGAAAAGTTTATGGTATTAAATATCTTAATTTTATACTTACCTACATTTTTTAATGCCATGCCTATTTCATTGACAATCGTCCCTTTCGGATCAGTGACTATAAAACTTGCATTCATTTGCAACATATTTGGTTTAACTACAAAGCGTGTTTTACCACTACCTGAACCACCAATAACAATCACATTTTTATTACGTCTTACATCAAAAGGAGCGTCTTTATCATCTAGTCTAAGCTTTGTATCCTGTGAAAATATAATGTTATTATCTTGATCTTGTTCGTCATACATATTTTTCAAATCTTTTTGAACGCTACCCCATTGCGCTGAACCATGTTCAGCGCCTTTTTTATATTTCTTTTTATTATTTTTCTTGTCAATCATAACAAATACAGCAAATGCTACTGTAAACATTGGAATAAACAAGTCAATAACGTTAAAAGATAAAGGAAAAGCATATAAAAGATATTGCGGTTCTGAAAACAAATAATCGAATGCAGCAATTGTATTACCTTCAAAAGTCACTCTAAAGTAATAAAAAAGGTAATTTAATAGAATAAACAAAATTACACCAAGAATAATATAGGTTTTATTTTCCTTGATTTTATCCATTTTAATACTCCTTTTCTAATTCTTCGAAAAATTCCTTTTCTGCTTCTTCATATATTTCGTGAATCTTATCTACTGTTAAAAATATTTTATTGATTCTTTCTAAAGTTAAATCCTCAATTTGAAATCTTACTTCGTCATCGTCCTCTTCAGGTTCCATTTCTACCCATTCTCCATCATAAGTCATTGGAATAAATCGGATTTCCTCTTCTTTTGATGGAAAAATGAATGAATTTATTTTTTCAAAAAAACTAGATTTTGCAATTTCTATATTTTCCGCTACAATATCAACTGAAAAATCAATGGACCTAGAATGATTCGGATGTTTTTTTTCTGCACGAATTAAGAAACTGTACAGAATTCCTTTTGTCTCTTCTTCATAAGCATCGCCTAAAATGAATAATGCCTCAATGTTTTCTTTTGTCTTGTCATGAATGAAAGATTTATTCAACGTGATTCCTACACATTTTTTCATCTCTCCCCCTGAATTAACACCGTCAATATCATTAACTTTAAAACCTTGTTTCTCAACTAGTTCAAGAATGTTATCTAAACTCATTACCTCTACACCTGTATAAAGTGTTACTGGTCCATCTCCATGAAGCGAAAGCTCTACTTCAAATTCTTTTGCCCCTGGTAAAAGGATATTTAAAGTTTGTTTTAATTCGTTAAGACTTAGGTTTTTGTATGTCATTTTCATATTTTAATAGTCTCCTTTTTTAAAAAATGATTTTACTACCCCACACGCCTTTCCCAGCGTTTTTATCATATATGAATACAATTGCATCACTTTAACTTTTAAAACGCTGTGACGGGCTTAATATGACTTTGAATTTTCTTTGTTTTACTTTTATGATCCTTATATATAAAGGAAGGACGAGTAATTTTACTCGCCCTCTTTTTATTTAACTTTGACTTAACTGAATAAAGATTTTAATTGAGGTACAAGTAACATTGCGATTAGAACAATACCAGCACCACTCATAAACTGTTTCATCCCTTGTGACTTTGCCCCTGGGTTATCATTACCATAGCCTTCTAATAAGTTTACAACTCCCCATACCCCTAAACCTGCACCAATTAAGATAACTAATTTTTGTAATACATCCACACCAGTCGTGAAAAATTGCATTATTCATTCGCCTTCTTTCTTTTCTTTTATTTTGTTTAACTTTGATTTTGACTTAGCTGAATAGAGCTTTTAATTGAGGAACTAGTAACATTGCGATTAAAACAATACCAGCACCACTCATAAACTGTTTCATCCCTTGTGACTTTGCCCCTGGGTTATCATTACCATAGCCTTCTAATAAGTTTACAACTCCCCATACCCCTAAACCTGCACCAATTAAGATAACTAATTTTTGTAATACATCCACACCAGTCGTGAAAAATTGCATTATTGTTTCCCCTTTTCTTTATTAGTATTTGGTAATTCATTTTTTATAAGAATAGATAGTAAAGTATCTATTTTATAGCCCTTTATAAGTTTTAAACCGCCTCTTATTAAAAACACTGAACCTATCACAAGCAAGACTACCTGAATGACAACATATATATCTACCATAGTCTTTACCGCCTTTTACATATTAATATTTTGGTCTTTATTTTTTCTCTTTTTAAGGATTAAAAGAGTTCCTAGAATGATACAGATCACAGCGATTGCAACTAAAGTAATTATAAGAATTTGAGTATTTGAATCTTTCTTTTGGCTAGTTTTTTCATCTTTTTTATATAAAAAACTGTTTGAGTTATTCTTTGCCGTAGTCGGAAATATTTCTGTTATTTCTGCTGAATTTACTTGAATACTTCGTGTATCCAGCCCCAAAAATGTTGAACCCTTATTAACATATCTTTCTGTATCCAAGTTAATTGTAGTATCTTGTCTAACTGCATATTCTTCACGAGGAGCTTCATTTTCATCTAATATTTTAATTGTTCTTCCATAAGGTAGCGTTAAACTGGAAACAAATGCGCCATTTTCATCTAAAAACTTGACCATGTATTTCTCACCAACATTTTTATTCTTAAATACGTACTTTGTTTCAGTGTATACACTAACTTTATTGCTGTTTAAGTTGTTCGAATTGTTCGGATTGTTTGAAGTCACACTATCTTTCAACTTGGTATCGTTTTGTATTGAACCTCCCCACGGATTACTTGTAGGGGGAGTAGTGTTACTGTTATTCGTCTTTGTATTATCTTTAGTATTGTTAGTATCCGATTTTTGATTGTTGTTTGTGGCTGCACCTTTGTTGTCATTGTTGCTGTCTTTAGGTTTTTCAGTTGTTCCAGTTGCTTCTTTATTTGGTACTTCTGTTGTAGTTTCATTAGGTTTTTCTGCGGTGGTTTGGCCGTCTTTTAGTTCTTTAAAACGTTCATTTAAAATCTTTTCAACCTGATCTGAAACATCTTTATCTGTAATTGGTTTTTTTTCAGATTCAGTAATTACTTTTTCAGCATCTTCCCATTTTGCATAAAGAGTAACGGACTCTTTTAAAGTGTCATTGCCAAATTTATTTGTTAACTCAGCATTTGTATACCAACCGATGAAAATCTTGTCTTTATTAGACAATTTTGGAGCTTTAATTTTTTGACCAACATTCAACTTTAC
Source organism: Bacillus sp. CDB3 (assembly GCF_002081505.1). Taxonomy (NCBI): domain Bacteria; kingdom Bacillati; phylum Bacillota; class Bacilli; order Caryophanales; family Bacillaceae; genus Bacillus; species Bacillus sp. CDB3. The sequence goes on from NZ_ALBR01000132.1 coordinate 26,215, forward strand.
CGGTTCAATTTGTTCTTCTATATTTGTTACAAAGTTCACTGTGATTTCTTCTGTTTTATCGTCAATACCATTGTTATTAAAATCAGAGAAGAATTTAGCGTAATATTCGCCTTTAGAATCGGTAATTTTTCTATCATCAATATTTTGTACTTTTTCTTCTACCTTTTTTCCATCGCCTTTATCTACCATTTCAAACCAACCTGCAAATTTATAATTTTTGCCTGGACTTATCTCTGGTAAGACATCTTTTAGCTTTGTATCTTTAGTAGCACTTTTAACTACTTCTTTTATTTGTTCGTGGTTTTCTAATAAATTTCCACCTACATCTTTAACATAGAACTTTACTGAAAACTCTTCTTTAGTTGTTAAAACTGGCTTAATAAATAATTTGCCATCTTTCATTTCAATGGACCAATAACTCAGCATCTTCCCATTACTAACCTTCGGTTTTTCAAGATTCATTTCTTTATCACTAGTTAAAACAGTACTTTCAATTACCTCATTATCTTCATTAAGCACCTGGATTATCGTTTTCGATGGTACTTGTTCATGGAATAAAACTTTATTTTCATAGCTCACTTTCAAATAATTCCGAGCAATATTTTCATTTTCTTGTGTTTGTGTAGGATTATTTACAGCAGCAAGGACTGTTGTGTTACCTATTAAAGTAAGTGATAGAACACTACTGACTAAAACTCGCTTTGATTTTTCCCACATATCATTAATCCCTTCTGTTTAATTCTTTTTGTGCTTTATTTAGCCAATTTAAACTAAACTCAACATTTTCAAAAACGGAAGCCTTCTTGTTTTCGTTTGCTTTTATCATTTGATCCGGCATTTCGATTACTTCAGAAGGCTCCTCTGTATCAGGAGATTTCAAATACTCCATAATGTTTTTTTCTAAATCATCAAAAGGTACATTTTCTAATTTTAAATTTGTTTCTTCTTCTAATCTTGAAATGATAAACCCGTTATTATAATACTCTTGAACTGTAATGTCTTTTTTATTGTGATTTAATACCATAAGCAGTAAGTTGAGTAAGAATATATTGGTACGTTGCTTTTCAATTAAAATATTTTCGTTATCCTCTATTTTTGTAAGGGGATATAGCTTGAAAACTTGCGATTTATCAACTTTTATATTTAAATCCTGCTCAACTTGTGCTTCTAATATCTGATTATCTAAAGTAGGAAGATGAAACATATGTTTTTTTATATAGGCTTTAATTAGCACTATTAATCTTCCTTATCGTGTTTCTTTCTCTCATCTTCGAAATTATCTTCATAAAGGTCATCTTCCATTACTTCTTCATCTTCATTTGATTTATTTTGATTTTTTTTCTTTTTCATAACTAAGAAGTAATATCCAGCAGTCCCGACAATAGCAAGCCCGAGTACAATCAATAAAAACGTGTTATTGCCACCTTCTTCTTTTGGTTGTTCTGCTGTTGGTTTAGTACTTGCTGTTGTTTTTTCAGTTTCTGCTTGTTTCTGATTTGGTACATTCGGTTTAGCACTTGCACCATCTTTACTAGCAGTTGCAGTTGCAGTGCCATCTAATGTTGTCTTTTTAACATCTGATAAAAAATACACATTATTTTGGGTTTTATCTAAATCCACAATCAAGTAAAATACGTTACTATCTTTGTCGGTGATTGTATAAAATGCTTTAGAACCGCTTGTTGTAAAGTCTGTTACTGTTCCTGTACCATCAACTTTTTTCCCGTTAACACTAGCAGGTGTTTGGGCTTCAACTTCTTTCTCTTTCTTTTCAGCTGTAACACCTGGTCCAGAAGGTGGCTCTCCTACTGGTTTATTTTCTGTTACCTTTTGTGTTTCAGCTTTCTTTTCCTCTGCGTATGCAAAGTTGGAAACACCTGCGAATGACAATGAACACATTAATACCGTTGCGAAAAACGATCGTTTAGTAAGTTTTAGCATAACCTTGAGCTCCTTCTCGCATAGTACTGTTATTTGAGTTATCTTCCTTCACTTCAGTTTCAACTTGGTTCTTTTCTCCTCCACTAACAATTGCTTTTAGTGCCTCGTCAGGGCTTACTCCTGTTTCTTGAATCCGTTTAAACACTTCACTATATTCCAGGTTAAACAGTAATTCTTTATCTGTAGCTAATCGGCTTCTTTCGTCTTTCAAATTGTCATTTAATTTTTCAATTCGTTGTTCTCTTTTTGCGATTTTTTCCTTTAATCTTTTGATGCGATCTGACAAAAAAACCACTCCTTAATACTTTTTTAAAACTAATTATCTTTTCACTCTGTGGATTCCAGCAAAATGTTGTTGCCAGTATGGAGTTTTCCAGCTATGATAACCAATCCCAGCATTTTCACTGTCATACATAGTATTTTCATCAATGTAGAATCCAACATGAGAGATATGGTCGGGACTTTGATAAGTACCTTTGAAGAAAATTAAATCCCCTGGTTGCGCTTGACTTGGATCAATTGGTTCAGTTAGCTCATATTGACTCAGGGCGTATGAAGGTAAATCTATGCCAATTTGTTTTAAACCCCAAGATGTTAATCCGCTACAATCGAATCCTTGAGTCGGATTTTTACCGCCCCATACATACGGCCATCCTTGAAACTTCTCAATTTCTGTTAATACTGTTTTGAAATCTCCTGAAATATTTGCACCAGAACCACCAATGTATTCACTGATTAACTCACCGTAATGAAAGTTTCCTCCATCAACATATCTATAGGGTTTACCTACTCGGAGCGATGTTTCGTTGACGTAAGATGTTGTAATCCCAGTAGTATTCCCTAAACTTGGGGCTACTACAGTCCGTGAGTATTCTTCAGCTACCTCAAGGGAATAATCTCCCCCTCTGTTACCAAGCCATGTTGCAAAATAATTACCATAATTGTAGGCTTGTGCTAATGCTTTAACATTATTTTCATAGCCTCTATTAAAGGCTTTTAGGGCAAGTAAACAATCTTTTAAATGTTTTACACCTTGTCGAACTGACTCTTCCTCTGTTTGAAATACATTTGGTCTACCATAACCAGCAGACTCCGAGGATTGCATAATATCCGGAGTGCCGCGCCCTCCTGACTCGATCTGGATGATTGCTAGTAAAAGAGAAATATAGTCTTGCATGCCTTGTGCAGCAGCCTCTTTTTCAACTAACCCTCGCCATCTTTCAACGTCAGGATCTAAGTTTTTCGAACCACCAATGTTTCCACTGATTTGTTCTTGTTGCTTTGCCCCCCCTGCACCCAACATACCCGCTATCAATAAAAGGATAATTCCAACAAGTATTATTGGAAATGCACCAGCAAATCCACCACCAGCTATCGCTGCAACCTTAGTTCCTATTGCCTTTTTGATGGTCTGAAGATTAAATTTACCTAAGCTTTTAAACAAATTAGCTACTCGATCCTTAACGTTAGATGCCATACTAGAAAGTGCTCTTGCCTTATTCTTATCTCGATGTGGAGCGTACATTTTCTTTTTAATAACTTTTTTCTTTAAGATACTCCTAGACTCTACTTTGAGCTTTTTATCTTTAGAGAAAGGTACTAGCTTGCCTTTTTGCTTACCCATTTTCCCTAATTTCGCATTTGCTTTAATTCTATTTTTAACGAGCTTCTTTGTAGCTCTAGCAATTTTCGTAGCACTTTGGCTCGCTAATTTTACGCCCTCGTCACCTTTTTCTAGTTGTTCTTGATACTTTAAAGCACTACTTCCTGCTACATTTACTGTTGTTTTCGCTAACTTTTTTGCTGTTGCTTTTGTTAACTTTTTGTTTCCGTTAACTTTCTTACGCTAATCTTTTTGTTTGGCCCTTTTAATTTTTGGAACCTTTCAATTTTCCCTTTATCAAGTTTTTTTATATAAAGCTTTTCTTGCCTGCTTTTCCTTAATTTTTTTACGCTAGTCTTTTTGTTTGGCCCTTTTAATTTTTGGAACCTTTCAATTTTGGCTATATCAAGTTTTTTTAATTTTTGAAAACCCTTTTTGGCTAATCCAAAACCTTTTCTGGTTAATCTATAACCTTTGGTAACTCCTTGACTGGCTACCTTAACGCCATCATCACCCTGTTCTAATGCTTTTTGATACTTTTTAATACCACCTTTTACAGAATTTTTTGTGGTACCTCCAAGTTTTTTAGTACCATATTTCAAAGTGTTTTTTGCTTCAGTTAAAGAATTTTTAGCTTCAGCTTTTATAGCAATCAAGGAATCTTTACCGAGTTTTCCAATAAACTGTATTCCATTTTGAACTTTTGGATTATCAGTTAATAATTTTTTAGAATTTTTCTCGCTTGCTTTTAAAAATGATTTCTCAGTTTGGCCTAATTGCTTTTGTTGAGATGTTTTTAATGCCTCTGGTTTCTTAACATTTTTGATTAGATCTTGTTGTCGAATATTTTGATTAATATGTTGAGACTGTTTAGAAGTTTGCTTTTGTAATTTCTCTTGCCCTGTTTCTTGTGAGCTTTGGAGAACACTTTTCCCTTGTCTTTTTTCTGGTGGGCTCTCAGTAGCATTTATAGTTTGTGAAACTTGTTTTTGCTCAGCTGTTTCAACTGTCTTATTTAGTACCTTTACGGTACTTTCTGGTTTCTGAAATTCTTGGTTGATGTGCTGTGACAGCTTAGAAGATTGTTTTTGTAACGTTTCCTGGCCTGTATTCTGTTGCGGACTTTGTATAGTACTTGTAGTTTGCGAATACTGTTTTTGCTCAGCTGTTTCAACTGTCTTATTTAGTACCTTTGCGGTACTTTCTGGTTTCTGAAATTCTTGGTTGGTGTGTTGTGACAGCTTAGAAGATTGTTTTTGTAACGTCTCCTGGCCTGTATTCTGTTGTGGGCTTTCTAGAGTGCTTGTCGTTTGTGAATACTGTTTTTGTTCAGCTGTCTCAACTGTCTTATTTAGTACCTTTGCGGTACTTTCTGGCTTCTGAAATTCTTGGTTGGTGTGTTGTGACAGCTTAGAAGATTGTTTTTGTAACGTTTCCCGGCCTGTATTCTGTTGCGGGCTTTCTATGGTGCTTGCCGTTTGCGAATACTGTTTTTGCTCAGCCGTTTCAAATGTCTTATTTAGTACCTTTGCGGTACTTTCTGGTTTCTGAAATTCTTGGTTGGTATGTTGTGACAGCTTAGAAGATTGTTTTTGTAACGTTTCCTGGCCTGTATTCTGTTGCGGGCTTTCTATGGTGCTTGCCGTTTGTGAATACTGTTTTTGCTCGGCTGTTTCGTATTTCCTATCTATTACCTGTACCGCACTTTCTTGTTGCTGAAATTCTTGGTTGATGTGCTGTGACAGCTTAGAAGATTGTTTTTGTAACGTTTCCTGGCCTGTATTCTGTTGCGGGCTTTCTATGGTGCTTGCCGTTTGTGAATACTGTTTTTGTTCGGCTGTTTCGTATTTTCTATCTATTACCTGTACCGCACTTTCTTGTGCTTGAAATTCTTGGTTGGTGTGTTGTGACAGTTTAGAAGATTGTTTTTGTAACGTTTCCTGGCCTGTATTCTGTTGTGGGCTTTCTATGGTGCTTGTCGTTTGCGAATACTGTTTTTGTTCGGCTGTTTCGTATTTCCTATCTATTACCTGTACCGCACTTTCTTGTTGCTGAAATTCTTGGTTGGTGTGTTGTGATTGTTTAAAGGATTCTTTTTGTAATTTCCCTTGATCTGTTTCTTGTTGCGGGCTTTCTATGGCATTTTTAGTTTGTGAGATATTTCTCTGCTCTGCTGTCTCAACATTTTTATCTAATTCCTTCATAGCACTCTCTTGTTGTCGAAAATTGCTATTTGATTGATCAGATGTTTTTTTCCTAATCAAGTTTCAGCAGCCCCCTCATCACTCATTTGCGGTTGCCCTCAAATGCTTAATTTCCTCTGGTTTTGTTGTCATAACCGGATATAAGGAATTATTCTTAGGGAACTTATCCTTAAATGGTAAAATGACACCTGAATAAACAATTAAACCTTCGCCCTCTTTAGAGTTAGTTATATAGTTTGCTTGATAATCACTAATACCGAATTTACTCTGTAAAATTCTTCTATCACTTTGTGCTTGATTTAAAAGGTAAACAAAGTCTGTATTATCAATGATTGTTTCAATCTTTGGACTAGATAATAAATCTTTAACGTTTTGCGTCATACCTGTTGGTATACCGCCCCATTTTCTAAATCTCTTCCAAAACTCTACGCTATAATTTGCTGTTTGTTCTTCTGCTAAAAGTTTGTGGAATTCATCCATGTAATACCATGTCTTCTTATCTTGATTACGGTTTATCGTTACTTTGTTCCAAACGTGGTCCTGTAGGATTAACATGCCTAACTCACGTAAGTTAGAACCCAACTCTTTTATATTGAAACAAATCAAACGATTATTAACGTCTACAGATGTAGGATGATTAAATACATTTAATGAACCATGAACATATAATTCTAATGCATCTGCTAATTCTCGACCTTCAGCTCTATCGTTATTAAGTAAAGCATTATATAAATCCTCTAAGATAGGTATGTTCTTAAGTATTGGTTCTTCAAGATAAGGACGATAAATAATACGGACACATTTATCTACAATTGTTTTTTGTTTTGCTGTTAGTCCCGATTTCCCCCCTGCAATTACTTCCATCATGGTAAGAACGAACTCCGTCTTGTAGGAAATTGGATTTTCTCCTTCTCCGTAATCTAATGAAATATCTAGCGGATTAATAAATTGCTCTGAATTTGGAGATATTTTAATTATTTCCCCGCCTAGCCTGTAAACGAAAGCACTGTACTCGGCTTCTGGATCACAGATCAAAATATCATCTGTAGTTCTCAAGAAGGTATCTATTATTTCTCGTTTTGAAGAAAATGATTTCCCCGAACCAGGTGTACCCAAAACCAATCCATTTGGATTTTTAAGGGCTTTTCGGCTAACTTGAATCAAGTTATTACTTAGAGCATTTAAACCGTAATATACAGGTTCTTTTTCTTCTTGATACAATTCTATTGTTGTAAATGGTACGAATATGGCAGTAGATGATGTTGTTAGTCCACGCTCTAAATCTGTTTCAGTAATATTATCGCCAAACGGTAAGGCACTGATTAGGGCTCTTTCTTGCTGTAGTTTCAGTTTTTTCAATGTACAGTTTTGCTTTTGTGCGACAGAATTCAATCTGAAAATCGCATTATCTAAACTTTTTCGATCATTTTCAAAGACTACAATAGTAAAGGTTAAATAAAAATATCTTTCATTTTCCCTTTGTAAGTCTCTTAAAATTTTTCTACTTTCTTCAACGTGCATATTTAAATCTGTCGGAAGAATATCCATGTCATAACCACTACGTAAAGCCTTTTTTTGCTCCTCGATTTTAATACTATCGAGGTCAGATGCTTTTGATTTAACCATTTTGACAGCCTGTTGTTGCCCAAGACTACGAACGTGCATACTAACAAGTATTTCGAGGTCTAAATCTAAAAAGTCTGCTAAAACTCTATCTGATAACTCCGTTGCTTCAATTTTCAAATGTAAAACAGATGCATGCTTATTATTCACTTTAAATTCATCTGCATAGGACTCAAAATCTATATTTTTAGGTGCAATCAAATCTTTAGTTGTTCCACCACTTAATTGTTCCTTTGATAAATTTTCTAATTCGATATAGTGTTTAGAATTATTATTTAACAGGTAATTAATAACTGATAATCGTTCAATACCGTTTAATTCCTCCACGCCTACGCCCAATGTTTTAAAGTGATCTTTGATATTCTCTTCGATACTTGCTAAACGTCTAACAGCATTATCATAGGATTCATCTGTGATTGAAAAAACCAAGTACTTATTTCGGACAATACCATTATTTCCTTTTTGCCTTTGTTCCTCTAAAAATGAAAAGTATTCTTCTTGCATTGTTTCAAAATCTTCAATATTACTCATACTTTTACTGTAGGCAAGCACTTCCTCATTCTCTTCACCATTCATACGATAATTGATAAAGCAAAATTGAATTTTAATCTTGTCATCGAATGAGTTTAGTAATGTACTATATTGTGCGAAAATCCTTTGTTTTATTTCATCTTGTGATAACTGATACGATATATCCGAAAAACGAATCATTCTGTTATATGTTTTCTGTCCAACATGACAAACCCCATTGGGATACATTTTGTTGTAATTTAATGTATCTTGTGTAGTCTTTCTTATTGGCCGTTTTGAATCAACTAGTTTTTGCAACGCTTGAAACAGATTTAGTTTTTCTAACCTTGCGTTTTTCATTCATCATATTCCTTTCTGCTGCAACTTTAACGTTTCTTTTTGATACTTTAAAGTATCTCTTTTGCGGATTCAGATACTTATATTCTAAATACAGCTTAATCCACGTTTCAGCAGGCATACCATCTTTCGAGAAGATTGTAGCGAAGATCGCTGGGCATGCTGTAAAGAAAAGACCATATAAAGCAACATCCAAGCTGAAGCTTTTTAGTAAGAAAAATACTGGTAAACTTATCGCTAAAGCGATTGAAAATCCTATCAATTGTCTTTTTGTTAATCCTAAAAACAATTTAGATTTTATGGTCTTTAACTCTTTGGGAATAGATACAACGAAATTATTATTCATTCTTATCTAACCCCTTCCTAAGTTCATTAGGCATATCTTTCAGAAATCTGAATTCTTCCATAAATAAGGCTCCTTGTAATGCCTTTTTACTTGGAAAAATGATTTTCATAAAGATAAACATAAATATAAATGTCCAAATAATAAGCAGTGTAATATCAAGCATACCTACTAAACCAACAACCTCTAAATCATCTGAAATAACTTTTGTTTCTGCATATTCCTTTAAACCGTCAGTGTTAGCAGCAATTAAGTTTATTTCAATTAATGTTACTATCCATGTCACGAGTGAAATAACACCAAATGTAATTAATAAAGTTTTATTTTTCTTAATCCATAGTTTCATTTAAATTGCCCCCACTACAGATTTAGCAAGTGAATGTGTTCTTGTTAATGAGACTACTAGAATCGCCATGGAAACGAGCATTAACATTAATCCGAATAATCCATCTTGTTCAGCAGCCATTAAACCACTTGCTTTTTCGAGTAACCCAGCATATATGATTAAACAAACTATCATAAAATATCCTTGGAGCATTAGGGCCAGTAAATTTTTAACATATGCTTGCCCGATACTTCCAACCCAATCACGATTTAAAAATGTAGCAAATGGAATTGGAGCAACTGAAATATAAAGCAAAATTGCAACCATACGACTCCAAGCTACTAAATAGATAATTATACACATTGCAAATGATGCGACTAAAGCTATAGCTGAAATAACCCACATTGATAAAGCAGCACCAACATCCCCTTTTTCCATTGAATTAAGAAGATTATCTGTTATAGTATCAGGTAATTTTAGTGCCGAGGCTGGAATATGATCTGTTATCCATTTACCAAGATCGAATACAGCAAGTGTTATATCAAAAGCGTTAGTCAACAATAAAATCATTGCACTTGTTTTAATGATTAAAAACATTAATTGTCCCGCATCAAAATCGTTACCTCGATTTTTTTCTACAACTAATTGATATAGTTCATAACAAAATACATATGTTAAAATCAGTCCCGCAACGGGCAGTATGGCCGTGTCAGATATTAACCTAAGATTATCAACAATTGTTTGGGAAAACTGTGTTGGTGTTTCCGAAACATTTGCTTGAACTGTATCAACGCTTTTTTGGAACAATCCGGTAATCCAACCAAGCAAGAGTTTTATACCGCCATGGAACATATCAAAAATTTTGTCAAAAATAGCATCAACGATTGCACTCATTATCTGTCCACCTCGTTCAGTTCAAATCAATATAAACGAGTTTATTTGCACCGTCTATTTTTTGAACAAGTTTTAATTGCAAACTTTTGTTTTTGGCGTACTCATTCGGAATCGCTAACAAAATGTTTCCACTATCTTTTGTTGTTCTTCCCACCATATATGCAGTTGTAATATACGTTTGCTGATATTCTAAAAATTGATTCCCACTAGCTAATTCTTTATCGCCTATCACAAGTCCTGAACCTTTATTTAATACAAATCCTTCAAGTGGACTACTTTTTGCTTTTTCGTTTATTTCTTGTTTCATATTAATGATTAGTAGTTTAAAATCATCTTTGAGCTTTAAATTTTTATTACTTACATAACTGTTATATCGATCTCGAAAATCAAGTTCAGATGATTCATCAAAATCTTTTATTTCTACACTAGTAATGTTGCGAGTGAATATAAATTTTTCCATTGCAATATCATAGTTACTATTTTTAAAAATATTGACAGGCAAGTTTACTGATTCATTCTTTTTGACAATTTTTTTTGCTTGTGTCTGTTGTTGTTCTTTTACAACATTTTCACTTTTACCACTACAAGCTGATAACATTGAAACTGATAACATTATGAATAAAGCTTTTTTGTTAACTTCAGTTTAATTTTCTCCTTTCTCAATTAAATTTGGGATTAACATGCATTAACTTTGTGAAATTTTTAATTACAATATAATGTAGGAAGTGTAGTGTAAACATGTTGAGTACATCATAGTGAATAACAATCTTTTATTCTTCTTTTTTTGCACTATACGTATTTGGTTCAAACAGATATTCAAGGGGTTCTTGCAGACACAGGCTGATGGCCTCCGCTCTTTTTGCATTTACTCCACTTTTACCAACCTCGATTCCATACAAAGTGTTCTCAGGCACTTTGGATGAACGAGATACATCTTGAATAGTTAGACCTTTAGCTTCTCTAACCATTCTTATAACTGTTGAACCTTCTTTCGGGATATTGATCAAGTTACCACCCCCTTGTTTATATTTTATTGGATAATTAATCCAAAGTCAACGATTAGTTCATTTTTTTTGAACGTTTATTTGATTTTTTTAATAAGTTAGGTATTAATACTATTTGAAAGGTTGATCTACTTGGAAAACAATACTTTTGGACAGAATCTTAGAAATTTAAGAAAACTAAAAAAGATTAGATTACACGAATTGGGTAAAGAGTTAGACGTAACAGCAAGTGCAATATCTGCATGGGAGCTTGGGAAAAAAGAACCCAGCTTTGATATGTTAAAAAAAGTCGCAAGCTATTTTATCGTTAGTACTGACTATTTACTGAATCATCAAGTTCTGGACAATGAAGAACAAAAAAAGGCAGTTGTTACGCAGTTAGCAGATGAATTGTACGAGAAAAGTCAGGACATTCCCGTATTCAAAGAAGAACTACTTTCTTATATTTCTTATTTAGATTTCAAGAAAAAGTCTGAACAAACAGCATTAGAGAACAATGAAAATGAAATTGAGGATGAGAATACAGAAAAAGATTCTTAAAGCAATCTATAATCACAATTGAAATTTATAGAAATAGAGCATCTGTTAAGATGCTCTCCCCTCTTTACTTTCTATATAATTTAGTACAGTTAATAGTTCATAATAAAATTCCATCGGATTATTTTGGTCATTTAATACTTCTTCAAGTAGAGCTTTAGTTATATTCCCCTTATTTCTTTCCCCTTCATTTGCTCGCATCATCTCTTTACATCCCTTCATATGTTTTCGATAACTCCCCTTACTTGCAAGTGAACGACTGTTAAGTTTCTAATTTGATGTAATTTCTTGATGTTAATTAAATTTAAGGATTGGTACTCGTCTTTGTGTATATGAATATTATATGACTTCATATCGCCGTTGTACAGAACATACATTCGTGTTTATATTGTGAAAAATGAGCATTCGGAATAAATAACCCCTATTTTTAGAAATTTATTCCACCCCTAAAAGTACAAAATGACACTGCAACAGCAGTGTCATTTTTTACATATTATAGAATTATTAAAGTTTTATTCATAATCAACCACCGCCGACACCAGGGCCAGCATGCAAATATTGTACAACCATAACAACAAGAGGACTAGATAAAATAGTATATGTAGTAATTTGAAGAGCCTTTTTAAATCTTCCCATTTTTGTCACCTCCTGTAAAGTTCTATCGCTATTATAACTTATCTTGGGGTAATTTTGCATAATATGGATTTTTCGTACGCAAAAATTCAAAGAGGGATTTTTTTAGCATTTCTCTATCGCCAGTTGCAATCCCCCAATAATACATCCAAAACGATGAAACATTAGGCGAATTTTCTCGTATTTCTTTTAATATTTTAATTGCTTTCTCTTTATCTCCCTTTTGAATGTACAAGTACGCTACTTCCTCTGGATCTGTCGGATTAATTTTATCTAAGTTTACTTTCCAGTGAATGTGTAAAAAATCTAATGTGTTTTTAACTTTTAAATATCTATACTTCATTTTTTCATTACATGGATTTTCAACACATTGTAAACTTCTTTCCAGAAAATGTTTTGATTTTTCAAAGTCGGTTAGTATATATGACTCCCCAATCAGCCCATAAGCTATAGCCTTTGTTAAAGGGAAATGGTTTTTTTCATTATTAATAATTTTTTCGCATAGTTCTCTACATTCTTCCAGCTTATTATCTTTATGTAAACAAGATGCTAGCATTTCATTTTTTCGCAAACATAATGTGAAGTGGAAATTTTTATTTGTCACCTCATTAATGAATGGTTCTAGTCCCTTAGTATATTCGTTTACTATTTCATACTCCTCTAAATCAAAAAATGCATAAATTAACGCAAATTCTAATAGAATTTTGATCTCTGCATTCACTTTATTTGTATTTGTATTTTTGACTATACTTCGTACTTCTTGAAGATACTCTTCTTTAGACTTTTTTTCAGTATTACGTAAGTATAATAATTCGTATACTCTACAAAAATCTCTATTAGTTTTATTATCGGATATCTTACCTTTTTCAATTAGAATTTTCATTAATTCTAATTCACCAGTTAAGTTTGTATATTCTAACTCTAACGGGAGATTGTTCTTTCGTTTCGTTGTATCGCAAAAATTATAAACTTCAGTTTTTATTAATTGATGATTATCAGGATATAATAAGTTAAGAATTCCTGTGTATATAGAGAAATCAAACTCTCTTTTCCCTGACAACATATCATTAATTGTTGAATGACTAATATTAAACATATCGGCAAGTTTTCTATTACTTATTCCCTTGGAATAAAGATCTTTATGAATTTTTTCTAAAATCATAATTGAATTTCTCCCCCCTTAAATACACAGTCAATCTAATATTTTGAAAATCAGAATATTTAGATATCTTTTCATGTTTTATTCTATTAGTCCAATTATACATGAGATTAATAAATGCTCTATAATTTTTTCTCAAAATTATCCATATAAAAATCTTGAGAAAAAATATACTGAATTTTCTGCATTTTATTTATATTAATACGCAGCATCATTCTCTCTTTCTATATCTTTATACATATCTTTTTAAAATATATTTTATCAAAGTTAAAGAAAACTCTGTTTAAATATGCATATTTGCATTTTTTAAGCGCATTTCAGAATGTTATCACGCTACATTTACATTATTAAGGAGGATTTAATCTAATTGTGAAATACATATTTTCATTTGGTTGATATTTCAAGAGAAAAAATATAAAATATATAACTAAGCAGTATACAATTTTGTGGTATAGTTGTTTCATAGAAGAATTATAACGAAGAAAAACAAAAAAGATTTCAGTTAATATAAAAAAAGACAAAAAAAAACTCCACCCTCAGTTTTTAATTGGTCTAGGTCGGCAAACTTTGAACCAATTAAAAACTCCCATTAGCGGAGTTTTTACTCACAAAAATTATTTATTGATATTAAATTACTTACAAAAGTTATTTATAAGTGAATTATATCATAAGTAATTGTATTTTGTGAATAAAAACCTCTCTAATTTTCCGATATTCGGGTGGAAAAAATAGGGAGGTTTTTTTAATGGTATCAAGTTATGAAAATATAACAGCTGCTGATTTCATTAGTGGCATTCAAGTAAACTCACAAACTCCAAAAACAAATATGAATCTTTATAAAAAGATGACAAAACAAAAGTTCCTCATGCGTGGTCCAAAGTTTTTTTATGGACTCCTCAAACTTCTAAAAAGAGAAGATGAACTCTCAGAGCTTCCAGCATCCGCATTAGCTGTATATGTTGGTATGCACTACATGGTAGATGATATTGGACTATTACCAAGTGATTTTACTATTGCTCAAATTGCTGAAAAAATCCAACTACCTTATACGACTGCACATACAGGATTTGAGATCCTTTTACAACGTAAACTCATTCAAGAAAGAATTACGGAAAAGGGATTACCAGTGTACGAGATTTGTCATTATGCGTTAAACAATCGTACAAAGAGTGAAGGTAATCAAGAATGCAAAGAAATATCCTATTTCCGTATTCCAAACTCACTACTGGATACAAATATCTTACGTGAGTTAGTTAGACATCGTAACCGTAAAGGTATTTATTTATTATTAGACCTATGCATTAACTTTACACACAAGCTCTATCAACTCGGTCATGATGATGTACAACTATACACTGTTGAAAGAACAATGAAAACATTAAAAATCTATTTTAATAAGAACGCCAAAAAAGTACGAGAATATGCAGACTTACTATCACCAATTTTTTCTTTTGTTCCTACACATAAAAAGGTACGAGAAGCAAAAGAATCACGCATTACACGTATTCGTAAAGCTGTAAACCAAATTTTAGTTCCTAAATTTGAAATCCATATGGCTGCATCATGTGTAGTGGAGAATACTGATACTGATGTGAAACAAAATGAAGCAAAAATGAGAAAAGAAGCGGTATCACGTTTGAAATCTATAGGGTATCCACTTACTAATAAAGACCGTAAAGATCTTGTAGTTGCATTCCAAAGCGAAATTTCTAAGATTGCGTATTTATTAGAAAATAAGACTGCTAGAACGCAACTAATGACCTATACAATGTGCTATGCGCTAGATGCATTAGAAAAGTACGTGAATACTACTAATCAAAAAGTGAAATCTATTGGTGCTTTTGTTCGTACAAAATTACGTGAGTCACTTCCATCTTGGCGTATTACATATTTAAGTGAGCACGACCGTTACGAATTGTTTATTGCTTTTAGTAATAAACAATTCGATATTCCAGAATGGTTATATATGGACTACAAACCAGATTTGGTTACAGCTGTATAAGTTAAAAATTTAAAAACAAAATACTTATTTTAGCTTTGTTCAAAAAAAATTAAGTGAACAAGGCTATTTGTCATATAAATAAACGAGTATCGCAAGTTGTTCTGTATTCCTGAATGAAAAACAGTAGGTTTTTAACTCGAAATCTACTGTTTTTTTATTTTGTCTGGATACGATACTAAACTTGTGAATTTGTTGATACTATGTATCACATCTTGTGGAATATAGAATAATTGGTTTCTTAACTTGTGAATTGTTATTTTTTTGTTATTTCACTTGTAGATATGTGAGTTTTACATTTTATGAATTATTAAATCTTTCAAATCCCTTGCGCCCCAAGAAGTTCAGCGATTCTCTTTTTGCTTATATATATATTTGGTTCTTGTATATATTTCTTTGATTAATTTATATATGTATTTGAAAATTGATACTTAATGTATGTTATTTATACTTAAAAAATGAAAAATAATAATAAATAGAATCTCTTCAATAACAATTCAATTCTTCAAGCAATTTAGGGAATCTTGATATTCTTTGTAAATACGCATGATTTTTTTAGGGAGGATTGACTTCTTTTAGCGAAGTACAAGGGTTTTCTTAAACTTCCTAGAATTGCTACAGCAACTCACGTAATCTTTAAATCTTATTTTAGGAGTTGATTGTATGAGTCAAGTTATCCACTTAGAACGTTTACAACGTCCATTAAACAGTTCGGACGTTGCAAACACACTAAACATACCTCCTAGTACATTACGGACGTATACAGGGCATTTCAGACGTCTAGGGCATCCGTTTGAAAAAAAGAATGGCCGTATAGTGTATTCAATCCGTGATGTAGAACTATTTAAAGAAA
Source organism: Bacillus sp. CDB3 (assembly GCF_002081505.1). Taxonomy (NCBI): domain Bacteria; kingdom Bacillati; phylum Bacillota; class Bacilli; order Caryophanales; family Bacillaceae; genus Bacillus; species Bacillus sp. CDB3. The sequence goes on from NZ_ALBR01000132.1 coordinate 42,200, forward strand.
TGCTAAAGCTACATGAACAAGGTTTTGGAACAATTCGTGAATGTGTTTTAAACGTTGTAAACGTCCAAAACAACGGTGTAAACGTTGAGGACACCCAGGACAGCGTGGACAAACAAAACAAACAATGTAAACAAGCTCAGGACACCTCTTCGCCAATTGAAACAGCAAATGAGATAGCAAGGATCAGGCAAGAAATGGAGGAATTACGGAAATATGTCGATGAAAGTATAAAAAAACGAGATGAATTGTTGCTGCAAACATTACGAG
>NZ_ALBR01000133.1:0-19967 GCF_002081505.1 Bacillus sp. CDB3
ACAGCAAATGAGATAGCAAGGATCAGGCAAGAAATGGAGGAATTACGGAAATATGTCGATGAAAGTATAAAAAAACGAGATGAATTGTTGCTGCAAACATTACGAGAAGTATTAGAATCAAAACAAAAGAAAAAAAAGAAGTGGTGGCAATTCTGGAAGTAATTCCTTTATTGTTGAACTGTAGAAATCAGGTTTTTTAAACAAAGAGTCCTAGATGATAATTAATTATCATCTAGGACTCTTTGTTTTTGATTAGACACAAAAATTCATAGAACAAGAGTCTTTGTGTTTAAATCAGCTTCCAGAAATAACACATAAAAATTTGTAGAGAAAATAGTAAAAGGAACTGATTCTATAACTAGAAACGTAGAGTTTTCTTCTATATTAAAAGTGATCAAATTACAAAATAACTTTTAGTCATCATTAAGTAATCGAAAAGTAATTCGTTCTATTGTTTTTCTTATCTCTAAGAACACTTTATCACTAAATGCCATAGAAATAACCTATTAATTACAAATAAAAACCTTTATAAATATTTAAAAGTAATTAAAAAGTAATCATTTTGAGTTTTATTGATAACTTTATGATTGCACTTCTCGGAAAAACATGGTAAAATATCATTAAGGTATTAATAAATAATCTTTTTGTAATCAATTAGTTTTTATATAGTTTTTATATAGTTTTTGTAAAAGAATAAAAATGTTATTAAAAGGAGAGATAAATATGAGTATGGTATTTAACTTAAAAGCGGATATTGGAAATAGTAAAGTTAAGTTCAAAATTGAGGATAAGGTTGAAAAAGTTCCAAGCGTATACAAACGTTTGTTCAAACCTCTTACTCCAAGTGAAACTGATATCGAAAAATGTGTTGTGAATTTACTAGACGAATTAAATGTCCATATTACAAGTTCTTCAATTAAACGTAGTGGCCAATTTATTGTAGGAAAACGTGCTATGAATTTTGCTAAAGATACAACAACAATGGATATTGAAGAAGGTGGAAAACATGAAGATGATCTACCGATTATTCATTTAGTTAGTATCGTGGCTGCAAAGGCAATCCAGAAGGATTTTGGAGAAACTAGAAATTTACCCAAAACACTTGATGTAAAAGTGAATCTAACTACAGCTATCCCAGCTAGCGAATGGGAACCGGAACACGCTAGAGAGTTAGAGAAAAGATTTGTGGAAAAATCACATATTGCAATCGTAGATGTTGCCGAAGAAAAAGTGACAGTAACAGTTAATTTTGAAAAAGTAACAGTAACACGCGAAGGGATTCCGCCATTATATCGAATGATCCGTGCGCTTGCTGACGGCGATAATAAAATGTTTGATAGATATGTAGAGTTTTGTGAAAAAGAATTAAAGTATAGTGAAGATGAAATTCAAAATTTATTGACTGTAGAAGTATTCTCTAAAAAGAAAATTCTTCATGCTGATATCGGTGATGGAACAACGGAATACATCTATACCGATGGATTAAATCCAATTCCAGATTCTTGTACTGGTGAACGAAGAGGGATTGGGCATGCATTACTAGAGGCAATCGCATTATTACAAGGTAATAGACCAGGAGTTGGAGAACTTACTCGACAACAATTTGCTGAAATTTTATTGAAAACAGAGCATAAATTCCACAAAGAATCTAAAGGATTTTTCTATGAAACACGTTTTGTTCAAGCTGAAAATATTTTACGAGACATTCGCAATAAATACAGAAACAACACAGCTAGTGAAGCTGAAGTAATTGCAATCTATGGTGGTGGGTCAATCGCATTAGAGGATGATTTGAAAAAGGATTTAGTATCATTCTGTAAGAAAAATAAACTGGAATTGCTATGGATTCCAGCTGAATATGCTGTTGATATGAATATTGAAGGCTTAGATGTACTAGCAAATGAAGTGTTAGTTTAGGTAGGTGGTAAGGTATGAAAGCAAAAGGAAAACCAGAACAATATGGATGGAAACTAAAAAAAGTAAATGATCCGGATTTTTGGGAATGGTACGAAAACCAAGATAACATAGGTGACTCATTAGTGACTTTGGCACAATTTTTCATTAAGCAATATGGCACGTTAGATGTGAAAAGTTTTGAAGCACAACAAGCAATGCATAGAGATTTATTGATGAAAGATGAATTTTATCAAGAACTTCACCAAATGAAAGCTTTATTGCAAGGTAATACAGCTATGTCCGTTCCTAAAATGGCTTCTGAAAAGCCCCCTGTTCAAAATATGGAGTCTCCAAAAGATGATCCAGTAGAAACAGAGAGTGCAAATGAAAAAGAAACGAAACCAGAAGTGAAGCAAGAACCACCAAAAGGAAATTTATTTAGCGGTGTAAATAAAGAAAATTTGATTTGAAAAATCAAATAAAAACCTTCTTACTTATAGATTCGAAGTAAGAAGGTTTTTTATATTTACTTTACAATGGTATTTGAAAAATATGGATGCCAGATAATAGAGTCTTTTTTTATTGGCTCGGGCTGATTGCCCGAAGCCCAGGATAAATCAAAATATGTCCCATATCCTGATTTATCCGACATGTCCTGATTTATCCCCCAACTTCGTTAAGGGATAAATCGAACATGTCGGCTTCAGCCAATCAGCCCGAGCCGTCCCGGTGCACCTTGAGTATGAAATACATCACATTGTTTTGACTGGCAACAGCTGTTTCGGTCGTGTAGAGTTATGCATGTCAGCAGGGAAAAGCCCTAAAGACACAGAACGAGAGGGAAATACAATGGGTAAGAAGGACGGAAAGCCCGAGCCGAACGATGTCGGCAGCAACATGAAGATTAAGATCTCGAAGGAGACTGCAAAGAAGATCCAGGACAAGAAGAAGTAAGAAAAAAAACGAAAATGGGAGGGGGTTATCCCCTCCCATTTTTTTTGCGTTGTGTCGGATAAATCCTCGGGATTTATCCGACATGTCCTGATTTATCCCCCCAACTTCGTTGAGGGGATAAATCGAACATGTCTGGGTTCTTAGTTAATCTCCCTAACCCATAATCTATTTCTCTTTTAGTTTTATGAATTTATAAGATTAAAAATCCATTTAAACGCTTCAGAATGGATGGAGGCGCTTTTAAAAAGATGTGCCTTAAAGTGGATTGCAATAAAAATAAAAAACCCACCAGGCGACGACAGGAGGGTTTAAAGTTGTTTGAAATATAGTTTTATCTAAATTCCACCTAAAGTATCACCTTTAATTTAAGGAATGTGCATCACTTTGTATTTTTCCCATACTCGTGAGCTGCACTTAAAATACTTTTAATATTTTTGAGTCTTTGATGCAATAGCTCCAAGTGTTAAAAACATCAAAGTAAAAAAGACCACAAACTTGATGACTGCAAATGAAATTGTAATTGTAAACATCAATAGCTTTATAATTGCCCTAATAATAAACTTTAGAATGCCCATAGATATTCGCTCCTTTATAATTCCATATCATGACTTTTTCTTTTTGGTTTCTTCCCTTTTTTCTCTTCATTCTCCTCATTCTCCTCTTCTGTTTCTTTGTTGGTTGAATTTTTTACTTTGTCCAAATCTCCAACTGTTTGAACCGAACTCTTTGTGTCGTCTATATCTATCCGATCGGGTGTACCATCATTATCTAAATCCCGTTCTTTTGTTATTTCTTCATAATGAGTACGAATGATTGTATCTCTAGCTATTATTGTTTGTAATGTGCCAGCACCTAACTTGTTATCTATTTCTTTCAAATCCAATGATTCAATACTTGTCAAAAATGCCTCTTTATATTGGTCTTCAAACAAATCTTTAAAGGAGGTATATGTGATTGATTGAGTAGGAGTTGTTCTTTCTTTATCTTCCAAATTGAATGAGGAAAATTCTATATTTCCATCATCTTTTTCTTTGAAATCTTCAAGGAAACTTTTTTCAAATTCACATAATGTTCTATATGAAATTTCCTCTCTCTCTTTATCCATAATATTCATTCCTCTCTTTATGATATTTTAAAAAAACGATAGATAATAAAAATACCTATCGTTTTAAATATCTATCGACTAATTGATTGTTTCTTGTTCTTATCTTTCGATACTTCTTTTTCCTCATTCTTGATTTTGACATCAAGATTTTTAACGCCTTCCATTGAATATTCAACTTTCTTTTGTTTAGGGGTATCTTTTTCCTTTTCTTTAGCTTTTTCTTTTTCTTTTCCGTTTTCTTTTGCAATCTCTTTCTTCACATCTGTAAGAATACTTTGAAAATTATCGACATGAATTTTTCCGTTTTCTTTCTCAGTTGAATATGAGGCCGTAGTAACATTTTGGTTAACAACAGCAGACACTTTTTCGATTTGTTCAGGAGTGAAATTTTTTACCATCTCATTAAATTTATTTGACTCTTTATCTGAGCTTTCATCTGCAATTTGATTCTTTAATCCTTCAGACATAACTTTTGTATATTGGACCATTAATTTTTGTTCATCATTGCTCAATGAATTCAGCATATTTTTAACTTGATCTTTATCATCTTTAGCATTTGTTTTAACTTCAGTTTTTTCTTTAATAGATTCATTTTTAACTTTTTTCAATAAATCAGCAAACACATTAGCGTTAATTTTGCCATCTACAATAGCTCCTGGTTTAATGCCTGAAGCAATATTTTCAGAAACTAATTTTTCAATCTTTTCAATTTGCTCTGGTGAGAAGTCTTTTTTCATTTCTTTGTATTCATTCTCGCCAATCTTTCCAGCAACTAATCCGGCCTTTTGCTCTAAAAGGTTTTGTTCTTTTTCATCCAAATTAGAGGCTATTTCTTTCACTTTCTCCAAAGGTTTTTTTTGAATTTCTTCCGAAACAATTTCTTTAACTTTTTCCAAAGGTTTTTCAGGAAGAGCTTCCTTTTCTACGGTATTATCCTTAATAGATTCATTTTTAACTTCTTTCAATAAATCATCAAATATATTTTCAATCTTTTCGATTTGTTCGGGTGAAAAGTCTTTTTTCAGTTCATTATATTCACTTTCGCTAATTTCCCCAGCAACTAATCCAACTTTTTGGCCTAAAAGATTCTGCTCTTTTTCATCCAAATCAGCAACCTTTGTTCTCACTTTTTCCAAAGGTTTTTCAGGAAGAATTTCTTTTTCTGTTAGTTTATCTTCCTTGTTTACGTCTACATCTTGTTTGTGACGATTTTCAAAAAGTTTTTCAACACGGTTAACTTCTTGTGAGTATAAACCTCTTTTGACTTCATCAAGCTCTTCTAATTTCGCATAAAGAAGCTTTTCTTGCTTTGACAAACGATCATAATTCATATTATTTTCTTTTGGTTCTTTCTTTTCTGCTGTCGTAATTTCATCATAGATTGCTTTTACTTTTTCGGCTTGATCTGGTGTTAATTCTTGACGAACTTCTTTCAAATCTTTTTCTGCTGTCTTCACTTCTTCTTTTTCTAATACCGCACTTTTTCTTTCAACAATATTTTTTAATGCTTTTTCAATTACGTTTGCCTGCGCTGCTGAAAAGAAGAAAGAATAATCCTCTTTACCGTTTCTCACAACAGAAAAATCCACGCCTAATTTTTTCAACTCTTTTTGATAATCGTTTAACTGTTGCTTTGTTAAATTTTCATCTAAAGCAACTATGCCACCAGTTTTTTCATGCTTTTTCATAAGATCGCTAATTTTTTGTTTCCCAACTTTAGTTTTATCATCAAATATAAAATCTTTTGGTTCTTGTTCTTTACCTTCCAGCAATTTTGATAATGCCTCTAAAAGACGTAATAAAGTTTGTTCTGATATTTTTAAAGACTGTGCTACGACTTCCATTGCGACCTGTGTATGTTCATCTACAGCAACCATTTTCAGACCAACCCCTTTATAAATTATTTAACTAAATTATACCATATTTTGGCTGAAGATGATATAATTTTCAGAAAGAATTATTGAGGTTTTAGCAAAGGGCAAGCTACGGGTTTGCCCGGGCAAACCCCAAAAACGTTGTTTTTGACTTGGTAGGAGATTCCTACGACCTTTACAAATATATAGAAGCGATTTTTTATAAAATCCCTTCTATATTTGTTGTCGCTGCGCTCGATTTTTTGTGAAAGGAGAAATGAAATTGAGAGAAAATAGAAAAAAGGAAAGACTGGAAATTCAATTATTTAAAGACGATAAAGAATTTGTGAAAAATAAAGCAACGGAATTAGGTTATAAAACGGTATCAGCGTTTCTTATTGATAGTGCAAAAACACATTTCAAACTGGAAGTGGATATGAAAGTTTATAGAGATTTAACTAAAGAAATAAATTATATTGGTAAGAATATAAATAGCCTAATTAGAAGGATCAATACAGATGGGATTTACACGGATAATGATATTGATTTCCTTAGCATTAATCAGAAGAAAATCATAAAATTAATCAAAACAGAATATAACCGATTACTTGATTTGAAAACCAAGTTTAATAGTGATAGTTTGAGTAAAAAACAGAAAGAAAAATTAATACAATCGTTAACTGAAAATCAAATACAGATACCAAAAAAATTAGTATTAGAAGAAGTGTACGAAAAGATAAAAGAAGATTTTATTTATATCATAGAATGTATCGAAAACTCGCCTGAACAAGATAAAGAAGTAACAGAATACGTATGGCAATATTTATATGGGGATACGCTTTTTAAGTTAGATGATAACCAATTAATAAAATTGGCCGATTGCATTTTTATATTTGCACAGAAATTGAAATTTAAGTTATCCAAACTTGATAATGTTTTTTCAGACGATGATTGGTTTGAACTGAAAGATATACTAGATGAGTATGAAATTTATTAGGTAAGGACTGAATGAAATGTCTATTGTTAAAATACAAAAAGTTAATAACTTAAAAGATGTCATTAATTACAGTATGCAACCCCATAAAACAAACGAGGAATTAGTTACATCTTATGAGTGTGCTGTTGAAACAATAGAGGAGGACTTTAAAGGTGTTTTAATTGACTACAATGAAAAAAATGATTGTAATAAAAACGTGAGTGCAAGAATGATAATTCAATCATTTGATAGTGACGATAATTTAACGCCAGAGCAAGTTCATCAATACGGAGTAGAATTTGCTGATAATTATTTGAAGGGTAATCATCAATATACAGTCATTACACATACAGATACAGATAATTTACACAATCATATCATTTTCAATGATATTGATTTTAATAAGTTAAAAATGTTCGATTCAAAGCGTGTAAATACTTTGGATAGATTACGTGAAGAAAATGATAAAATCTCTGAAAAATATGGTTTGTCGATAATCGAAGAAGGAAGAAAGGGAAGGGGAAAATATTTAGCTTTTAACGAATATGTGGCTAGATCAAAGAAGAAATCCTTCAAAGGGAATTTAGAAGAAACAATTGATAAAAACATATCAAAATCAAATTCGTTTGATGAATTTTTAGGCTTAATGCAAAAAGAAGGATATGAGCATAAACAAGGGAAATATCTATCGTTTATTAATCCGAAGTCAGGGAAGTTTATGCGCACTAAAACGATGGGATTTAATTATCTTGAATCCTCTATTAAGTTTAGAATAGAAAACAAAGGTTATTCACCAATCAAAACAAGTATAATTAACAGACAATGGATAGACAAATCACAAGAGAAGTTTAAAAATAATAAGGGGCTCCAGAGGTGGGCTACCAAACAAAACATTAATTATTTAAATGAATTAAGCTCTAAGCTATATAAACAAAATGTCTCACTTACGGAACTTGATGAAATTGAAGCAAATAAGGAAGCGTTAATTGACAGCTTTGAAAAGCAACTTTTAGGTATTGATAATGAAATTTTCAGATTAAAGAAAATGAAAGGTTGTTTCCAAACTTATAAAAAGAGTCACCCTTTAATCGTGGCTTATAAAAAGGCTGAAAATAAAATGGCATTTAAGCAAGAGCATTATCATGAATTTAAGCAATATGATGTTGCCAAGCGTGATATGAACTATCTAAAAAAGAATTATGGTATAACTGATGAAGCTGAATTACATTATAAGTTGTCATTAATGACAAAAGAACGTAATTTGCTTTATGGAAGTTTAGGAAAAGAAAAAGAAGTGGAAGTAAATAGACAAGAGCAACAAATACAGCAGCAACAGCGTAAAAAAGAAAATGAAAGATAAAAAGTTATAGCGCCTCAAAAAAATGATGTTGTATAGTTCTTTATGAATAGAATAAAGAAATTCAAACGCTGGGAGGTGAAACGTTTTTGTCATACATATGGAATGAAATCTTAACGGCTCGTGAGGCAAGTATGAAGCTAGGTAAAAACCCTAAATATATATATTTTTTATGGATAAGGCATTCAAATATTTTATTGAAGGGTAGCGTGAAAATGATCGGTAGAGAACTATTGATTACAAGAGAAGGATATGAGTACTTGAAAATATTAGTAAAAAAGATGAGTGACCCTGCTATTATGTTTATTAATAGTAAGGTCTTTACGAAGCAATATAACGCTTCTGAAACTTCAAAAAGATTAACCGAATCGGTTAATCTTTTTTATTGTTCTAAAAAAGTTCTTAATGAATTACAGCTATAGCTTTATACGAATTGTGGGTTTTTGACCTTTAGATACTGCATGGGGAATTTTTTTATTTGGGGGAGATTTTGACTCAAATAGATGAATTAAATCTGTAATATTTGGGGCTTGCACAATACGTAACACATTAGTTTCTATGTTGTAACGTGTATCTGTTATAAACAAAATGATTGGAAATACCTTTTTATCTTTCTTTTGCCACTCGAACTCTTTCCAGGCTTCTGAATAATAAAACGTTTCATACCTACCGATTTTTTCTTTCATTACCTTCTCTGAATAGACATTTCTTTGTATTTCAATAAAAAATGGAGTTCTTTTAAAAATACAAAACAAGTCTGGTTCAATAGCCCCTTTTTCAGCGTACTTCGGTTCTACAAGTACATGAGTTGGTTCTTCATATTTTTTCATTTCAATAAAGGTATCTGCAATGGCTAAAAAATGTAATATTTTTTGGCTGTTTTCCTTTATTTTAGAATCCATTGGAGCATATACAAATGGCTGGAAACTTTTGAATGCTTTTATATACCTTCGGTCTTGTAGTCGCTTTAGAACTAAGTTACAAGTGCTAACAGGTTTTTTTAAATAAGAAAAGTGTAATCCTATAATTTGATCTCTACTTAACATACGAAAACGATATAAATCATTAATAATGTCTTTATCTCGCTTATTCATAATGTTTCTTCATCCCCCAACATTCCAAAAATGGATTCTTCCTCATCAAGTGAACTTCCTGGGTTATGACATTCTCCATCCTGTGTGTTTTTAAAATTCTTTAGAATTGACCTCGTTTTATCTTCAGATAAAAACGGAGCCTGTATGGTTTCTAATGTATCGAAATTAAGTATCATACGTCCCTTAGCTGTCTTAGGAATTTTTTCTGCACCAGGGCAATCCATGACCTTTGCATTTATGGCATTTTTACACCGGAAGCCCATAGTCACATTCAAATTGTTTTTTATTTTCCCATCAATTACTTTGGAATCTGGTCGCTGCATTGAAAGGATGAGTAGTAAACCATTTGTTCGGCCAATTGAACTAATTTCTTCTACAATATCCGTAATAGCTTTTTTATGCTGTAACAAAGGGTATTCATCGATGCACAAAACAATGTAAGGAAGTTTTTTAGGTAATTGGTCAATATGTGAATATCCGTGTTGATTAAGGATTTCACCTCTTCTTTCTAGTTCTTTTTTTAATTTCACTAGCACAGGATAAAGAGAATCTGCTGTATACGTAGTACTTTTTACGTGTTGTACTTTTTGAAAAAGATGAAATTCAGATTTCTTTAAATCGCATAGATAAAGATGCAATTGTTCAGGTGTTTTATGCTGAATAAGGGTTGCTAATATTGAGCGTATTTGTGTACTCTTTCCGCTTCCAGTTGTGCCAGCAATTAATAAGTGAGGGTGTTCCACCATGTCATAAATGGCGTATTGATTAAATTTATCTACACCGCATACAACAGGTAATTTCTCGTTTTGTATTGGAAAAGCATCATAATCATATAAGACATTTTGAATTTCATCGGGAAAAATACGTATTACAGTTTTTAAAGTTCCTACCTCCAATTCTGCACGATCACTTAGATATTGCTTAAATACATACTCCTTTTTTCTGATGTCTTCAGGATTCATTCCTTTTGGTATTGTGAAAACAATTTCTGCATGATTCATTAATTTTATATTGCGTATCTCTGGGTATATATGCACTTTTAAATCCGTGAATTTGTCCTTTTGCACTAAAAACAATTGTGCTGAATGAAAAGCTTTTCTAGTCCTAGCTCTCATTATTTGAATAAGTTCTTTTTCCTCTTTTTGTTCTTGGTATTGTTTCCATAAAGTTTTTAGACGAGCAAACATAATATACATCCCCCTTTTAAGATTGATGAGATGAATTAAAAAAAATTTAATTTTTGTGTATAAAAACTTTGGAAATTGGGCATTATGGGCTTCCCTCGGTCTCCCGCCCTCGTCGCCCATAAACAGTTTTATTTTTTCTTGATATTGCTAGGTGTGGACGTTTAAAACATAGGTAATGATACATAAGTAAGAACAGATGTAATTGCCTAATTAATTTTTTGAATGCTACGTGTAAATAACTTATGTAGGAGTTCTGTAGTTCGTGCCTATCCGACTTTTTTTAATGATAAATAATAAGGGATGAGGTGAGAAATATATGAATGGTGTTTTGGTTGTTATAGTGGCTGCATTATTCTTTTATGTATTAGCAAACATTCTTGAAAAAAGCTCTTATGATCCTGAAAGCGATATGAAAAGAAAACAGTGTGCAAATAACTTAGAACGAAAAGTTTATGACCATTTACGTTATATGGGCCTTTCTCCTACAGTACAAGAGAAGATTGGGAAATACAGATTAGACTTTGCTATATACGGGACAAACGGGAAGAAACTGTGTATTGAAGTGGATGGTTACACATTCCACAATACACCCGAGGCGAAAAGGAAAGATGTTATTCGGGATGCCTACTTGAATAAATTAGGATGGGAAGTTTTACGAATTAGTGATCGTCAACTGAAGAAAAATTTAAATATGTGTATGGGGAAAATCGAAGCAAGACTTTATGACATGGACCTACTTCCTGAAGGACACCCGAGCATGCAATTAAAGTTGCAAACTAAAAATGAGTAGAAATAATCTAGAAATTTTTTTATGAATTGTAAAATTTCACGTATCGTAATTGGAATGAAAACAGGGTATATTCTTGTAAAAAAAATAATATGTACACTTATTCGAATTGTATTTTTTCTGACAATAAAGTATATCTTGTTGTCATTTATATGAACTAATGGTATAATTTATTTAAACGTTTAGTTTAAATTAAATAAGAATGAAACATTAGAAATTTGTATTTATAACAAAAGGAAAGGGTGACTTTAATTGATTAATCCACTTGTTTTATGTCCAAACTTTTCTAATTCGAAAGATACTCCAAACAATTTTATTGTTCTTGGGAAACCAGGAAAAGGAACAAAAAATTCTATTGTTCTTGGGAAACCAGGAAAAGGAACAAAAGTTCATATTTTTACAGAAAGTAACTTTAAACCAGAGCTTGCACCGGAAAAGGCAAAAGTTAAACACATTGAAATTAAAGGAAACAATTTAGTTGTTATGTCCTATTAAAATCATATTAAAAATCCAGTCATTTTAAAAACGGCTGGATTTTTAATATTAAAGTATCGAAGTAATAAGGGAGTACGAATTCATGGGAAAAACAGGATATATCCGTGTAAATAGTAAAACCCAAAGTCTAGACGGACAAATAAAAAAGCTAAAAGATGTTTCTAAAATGTTTATTGATAATATGTGTGTTCAATCTACAGAACATCTACAACGTCCACAACACATACAACGCCCGCAATTAAACGCTATGCTGGACTTTATTTGTGAGGGAGACATTGTTGTTGTTACTGAACTAGATCAACTCAGTAGAAAGAAAAAAGAGCTAATAAAAATTATGAATGTTATTCAAAGCAAGGGGGCAACACTTGAGGTCCTTAATCTTCCTACGTTTAGTGGGAGAGAGAATGATAATTTAAGAGGACTGATTACAAACTTAATAATTGAGCTTTACAAATATCAAGATTATCAAGATGAAAATGAAAAGAAACAAATTAAAGAAAGACAAACGAAAGGAATTAGCATAGCAAAAAAACAAGGGAAATTTAAGGGTGGCAAGCCTAAATATGAATTTGATAGCCCCAAGCTACAGCAAGCTTTCAAATTATATTTAGAAGGCGAAACAGAGAATCATATAGAGAAAGTAACAGGCATTAACAGAAGAACATTTAGAAGATATAGAGAAAAATATAATGTCTATAGGCAAAAACAAAATTCTTAAAAAGAAAGTAGGAGTTAACACATGACTATTCATTTAAATGTAGATTTTGAGCCTTCAGAGAAAGTAGGCTTTAATGATAAAAATCATCTCGTTAATTTTTTGAATTATTTATTTAGAACAGACAAAAAACAAAAGTGGACTAATGAATTAACGGATAAAAATGTATTTCTAATGAAATCAAAAAATGAATTAGATGTAATGCGGTTCCCTAGTAGCATTGAGGATCGAATGCAGTTAAGAGATATGATGTACAAAGTGTTATCAGTATTTTTAGACCGTAATCGTTTAGAAATTTTGAAAAACGATATTATTTATTTGGATATACACGACGAAGATACAGGTGAAAATTGCGAACATCTATTGAATTCCGGACAGGTAGAACAATTATTTTCTCAATTAATCGAAACAGAAAAGAATGGTACGGAAAACATATTTTCTGTAGCACATTTAGACCAAAAAGACTCTGTATTTCATTTGCATACAGTTTTAATATCAGAAGAATAAGGAGTGTTAAAAATATGAGGACAGTCATTCTATGTGAAAAGCCACAGCAAATGAAAAGTTATTCTGAAGCTTTCCAAAGTGCAAAGCAAGATAAAATGCATATTACTATAACAGATAAAGAAATTTTTGGTGATAAAGAAGTTGTTATGATATCAGCAGTTGGACACCTTGTTGAATTATGCAGTCCAGATGAATATAAGGACGAGTGGAAAAATTGGAATATGGATCAATTACCAATGATTCCTGAAAAATTTAAAATGAAGGTATCTAAAGATAAGCAAGCGATGTTCAACAATGCAAAGCAATGGTTACAAAAGGCTGATGAGATAGTCATTGCAACGGACCCTGCGAGGGCTGGTGAGGCTATTGCAAAGAATATTATTATTATGTCTGGAGTCAATCATAAACCGCAAAAACGACTGTGGGTTGCAAGTATGACGAAAGAAGCTGTTCGAAAAGGATTTCAAAATTTGCGAGATGCTAAAGAAACGCACAACTATTATTTAGAGGAGAGAGCAAGGGCTGAAAGTGACTGGGTTATAGGACTAAATTCCTCTAGATTATTTAGTCTGCTATTTAGAGAGAAGGGCGTTAAGGAAATTTTTAGTGCGGGACGAGTACAGAGCGCCTTGTTGAATCTTATAAGACAACGAGAAAAAGAGTTAGAGAGTTTTAAAGTGCAGCCATTCTATGAAATACATGGTCATTTTCAAGCGAATGGAACAGAATACGTTGGAAAACTTCTACAAGACAATAACATCATGAAAATTCCCTCAAAAGAAGATGCAAAATCATGTTTGCAACAACTCTTACATCATTCATCCATTATTAAAGAAGTAAAAAATGAACAAAAATCTAAACAAGCACCTAAGCTACACAATTTATCTAGCCTACAGGCTAAATTGAATCGTAAACATAAAATGTCACCTAAGAAGGTACTTGAGACAGCACAAAGTTTATATGACAAGAGGATTTTAAGTTACCCTCGTTCAGAATACACACATATTCCAGCTGCAGAAGCGGAACAATTGCCAAACATCTTAGAAAAATTATCAAGCTTAAAAGAATATCAATCTCTAATTGAAAATAAAGAGCGAGATACAATTGTAGATCAAAAAGCATATGTAGATGATGCAAAATGTGGTGATCATTATGCAATTATCCCAACGAATCAAGTGCCAAAATTAGAATCACTTTCACAGGATGAGAAATGGCTTTATGATGAAGTGGTTCGAAGTGTCATTGCAACATTTTATAAACCGATGACTTATAATCAAACAGATCTTTTTACTGAAGTTAATAAAGGGATTTTTAAATCAACAGGAAAGCAAATTATACATTTAGGCTGGCAAGTTGTATTTGGAAAAGAAGAAAAAGAGGAAAAAACAGATGAAATAGACCAATCTCTTCCGATTGTTGAACAAGGGCAGCAAGTAGATACAAAGGAAATCAAGATATATGAAGGTAAAACACAGCCACCCAAATTATATACAGAAGGCCAACTTATTACATTGATGGCTAAACATAATATTGGGAGCGAAGCAACAAGATCCGGAATCATTGAAAGAATAAAGGCACTTTCTTACATTAAAATCGTAAAAAATACTGTGAATGTTACCAACAAAGGGAAAATGATGGTAGAAGCAATTAAAGATACCGCAATAGGCTCTCCTGATCTTACTGCAAAATGGGAAGAGTATCTAAAAGGTATTGGAGAAGGAAAGAAAGACGATAAAATTTTCGTTGAAACTTCAAAAAAATTAACAAAAAACTAATTGCTGATGCAAAGGAACAAGTAAACAAATGGAATATAGATGAGTTTATAGAGGAGAAAAAAACAGAACATCATCTAGGAAAGTGTCCATTGTGTAATAAACCTGTTTTAGATAAGAAAAAGATGTATGGCTGTACTGGATATGTAAAAGATCAACAAGATAGCTGTAAGTTTTCCCTCCCTAAAGAGTTCCTGGGGAAAAAAATAAGTGAGAGCAACGTTATTAAGCTGTTAGAAGGCAAGAGAACTACAATTATCAAAGGATTAAAAGGAAAATCAGGTAAAGAATTTGATGCATTTTTGAGATTAAGTGGTGGGAAATTAGAATTTGAATTTCCACAGTCCAAAAAACAAAATTCAAAAAAGTAGGTAGTAAATCAAAGTAAAGGAGAATAAATTATGACGATTTACGGAGAAGAAAAAAATATAAAATTAATAAAAAAGTATAGATTAGGCTATGATTATTTGTTTTTACCAAGTAAGTCATTTTCTTATAAAAGCGATTATCTTGGCTCGATGTCTATTAATGTATTATTTAAAGTTTTTGATGGTGAGGGAAATGAAAAATTATTTGAGTCGGAAGAATTAAACGACCAAAAGCTTTATTTTGAAAATGGAAACTCGTGTTATTTAACAAATTTAATTAGCTGTTCTTTTGATAGAGAAAATATATTAAATTTTGAACCCAATATTCTATGGATAAAACAATGTGATTATCAAATAGAATGGGAAATAGACTTTTATACAAAGGATTTGGATGAAGGTATCTTGGAACCTAAGAATATTTCAGAAGCAGAGTTCATGGACATTATGAAAAGTAACATAGATTTATTTGATAATATCGATAACTATCCAACACAAAATACCTCTTATTTTACACAAGAGTGTACGATTTAAATGTAGCTTTATAAAAAAGATTGATTAAAACAATATAAAGGGTGGCTTAAAATGCATAACAAAGACTTAACTTATATACATGAATTTTCTGGTGATTTTTGGGTAAATAACAGAAATTATCAAATAGAAGTTCCAATGCCTACAAAATACAAAACTGCTGAAGAAGCTAAATGTGACAAAAGTTCGTTGAGATTTGAAAAACGAGATGGACATATTGTACTTGTAATATACTCAAAATGGGAGCAAGGAATGATTAAGGGTGAGTGGTATGAACACGTAGCAGGAACAATCTTAGACATTATAAAGTGGGAAGATTGGTATAGATATAAAATGAGTATGGCAAAAGAAGAAGGTACTGATAATATATATGACGCTAATAGTTGTTATGTACCAAGTGCAACTAATTGGGACGAATTATTTAATGTCGAAAGTCTAGAAGATTGTTGGATTTGTACTGTAGAAAGTTTAGCTTATAGTGTATACGGAGTTGTTTGATTAATGTAGCTTTATAAAAAAGATTGATTAAAACCGATTATGTAATTGATTGCAGTAGACATTTTTTATAATAAAGTTTGAACAAAATATATTATAAACATTGATAAATCAATATTCACTATGAAATTAACATCTTATTTTGTTCAATCTTTTTTCAAAACGGTACAACTTTATTATAAACAATCAGACTTTATTTCAAAGCAACATAAATAGGCATATGCAATCCGCTTTTCCTTGATCCCTAGCGAACTTTCGTAACGCTGGGGATCAGTTGTCTTTATCTCTTTCAGAATAAACCAGACAACCCAAAACAGGGTTGTAGTGTACGTCTTCCTTCCCTTGTTCTCCTAATTATAATTTTCGTTCATAAGAGTAATCAATGGTCTTCAAAAAGCAAAAGGCTTCTAAATAAAGCTAAGTAGGTTAAGGTGCTGTAAGCTCGTTAACTGCACTCGCAACACCACCTAAATCATTGAGCTTTATAAGAATCCCTACCTTTTTTTGATACGTTGTACGCTTCACGCTGTTCAGCGCCATGACAACTCTTTTCACCAAAATTGCTTTCATTCCGAACAATGAAAGGGGAGAAATTAAAATGAAAATGATAGCAAATCTTGAATATAATTTAACTACATATTGGCCGATGGATAGAGATGAAGAGGTTGAAGTATATGGCATCTCGAATTTTAGAGGGACAGAAAAAGAAATGATCCAGCTACTAAATCAACATGTTGGTGAGAAACCATTTGTAAATCAAGTCTGGAATCTAACAGAAATGAGAGCTTGTTACAAAGTGGGTTTTCGTCCATACGGGGAACAGATGACATATCAGCAAGCTGCAAAATTTATGGAGGAAAAAGGCTCAATTTGTATGACAATTAATATTTAAATAAAAGAGGTAGTTTGTAAATAGCAAGCTACCTCTTTTATATCCTTACCATAAAAATTCAACATCAAAAACATGACCATTCGGATTAAAATTGCACGACATCAATGTCGCACTAAGCAAGCATTTTATTAAAATAAAATGAAAAAACAAACTTTATTTAAATAAAGTTTGTTTAAGAATGATTTGCACATTGAGCTTTAACATACTCGTATTGAACTAAATCTAGCCATTTCATAAAATCAGGTACTAAAGGATCATCGTTATACAAGTTAGAATACCAAGAACTTGTTTCTGCTCTACCACAGAACAGTGTGTAGTTGTTTTTTTTAGTAAAACTGCTATGGTAGCATACACCATCATAACCTTTTAATCTAATATACTCCGATAAAATTTGAGTTGGTATATATTCAATTGGAGCAACTTTTTCATCAACAGGATTTGAAATTTCAGCACAAAATAATGATAGAAAATCCCTTGCCCAAACCATATTGTGATCATAATCATCAGAAAATATAGAAGAAGATGTCACGTTTGGAACCTTACTTAAATTAATAAGTTTCATACTACGTTTAGTTTGGAATTGTCCAAATACCACATTGTCTGCTTCAACAGCTCTAATTTCTTTTATACAAGTCCCCTTATCTTCTGCCCCGTAGAAGTATGAGATTCCATCTGGATTCATTCGAAATGATTTGGCAGCGTTAGCTGGTGGAGGTCCACACTCTGAAGAACGCTCTTTAATATCCTCGAACGGTCCATTTGAATTACAACGCGCCCTCCAAATTAAAGAACCTGCCTCTAGGTCTACTTCCATAAGCGCAAAGAAATTATCATATATTGATAGCATACTTTCTCTGGAATTATTTCCATTCAAGTCAAAAAAGCGATTTCCGTGTTTAACGACTTCTTTGAACCATTCCCAATTTAAAGCAAAATCACTATTATATAGGCCATAAAAACTATCTTTAAGAACAATCTGTGCTTCCCCATTTTCCCACACATCAATATCCCCTTGAGCAATATCTCGATTTGATGGTCCACTGGATTCAAACATATCTTTCATAAGCTCTTCACACTTATCGTTGACGTCTATTTCTTCTGAAAAAATACACTCTGAATAGCGTAAAACCTCATTAATTGTTTCCGCTGAATCTTCGTGTAGATGGTACGGGATACCATCTGTTGTTGCATTTACATATGCCTTTGAAAGGGACTCACGAATAAACTCTCCCATTCTAGCTATATCAATGACAGGTACATCGCAACTCATACAGTAATTACAATCGTCATGCTCCCCTTCGTTTTCTATATACTCCATTATATATTTATTATTAAAACAGTTAGTACAACAAAACATATAATCACCTTTTCATTCTTTATTTTAATTGGATTCATACCAATATTTTATGTGTAAATAAAGCCGATTCATAGAAAGTGGTAACAGACTAAAAGTATTTTATATTTATAAGTTTTATTTTTTATGTTAATAAAAATTTTTCTTTAGATAAGCATATCTAAAGGGATAAAACGGTGCAACTTTTTTATAAACAGTTAATCTTTTTTCAAAGCGGTTAAACTTTTTTATAAACGGTTAATTTTTATTCCAAATCAACACTTAAAAATCATTTGAGCTCATGAACAGCCTGTAAGCCAGCACAAAACGCTGACTAACAGGCTGATAACACCGCTCCCCACCTACTCCACCCGCTAACCCGCTCTTGTAAGCTAGGAAGGAAATGCAAGGAGGAAACAATAGCTGGGTTCCAGGCTGTCGCTTAACGGCGTGGCCGGAGCGTTTTTCTAAGATCAGTTCGAAGAAGAAAAGACTTGAAAGTCATTCAAGAAGTAATGAAAAGAAAGCCCGCTTCACAACAATTCCACTTCATGGCCTGGCTGCCAAACGAGGCTATCATGGGGAAACGCTCGGCAATTCGCTAAACCCATGCGAATTGTTCCACTACGCTTACGCTCCGTTTCGGTCAACGCTGGGTAGTATTTTTTGAGAACCCCACTCAAAAAATCTCCACCCGCTAAAAACGCCCCCTTTGCGCACTCTCCCCATGATTCGTTGCCAGTGCGCCAGGACCCCTCCGTTCCAGTGTTGCTACGCTCAGTTGAAATCCCTAGATTGCAAGTTTTGTCGAAAGTTGTCTATCAAAACATACCAAAAATATCATAAAATACTATAAATTATATGATATTTTTGGTATAATTAAGTTAAGGAAAGGGGGAAGGAAAAGCCAATAAAAAGAGCAAATTCTATAGGCTCATATAACCGATTTAATAATAAATTGAGGAGTGGAGAAAATGAAATCTGCTAATACAAAATATGTGAAAACAAGAGTTGAGTTTCGTATTAAAGAAAATGGCGTTAATTGGGAGGATACACCAGTAATTGCAAGCCTCGAATTAGATGTACCAGAAAATGATGTTATAAATGCGGTGCAACTTGTAGCGGAGCAAATGGCGGTAACGAACGGAAAGCAAGTCAGATGGAACTTTTTTGAACGATTACAAGGTTACTACACTCGAACTCAATAATCACAAAAGGAAGGGGAGTAAATCCCCTTCTAATCAAAAATCTAAAACTAGGGGGAACTACATATGGAAACAGTATATGAGGTTCTAAGAATTAAACAAGTTGGACGTAAAAAGAAATGGAAATTTGATTTTGACCCGGAAATTAAACTTAATGCTCCTGAAAAGGTTGCAGAAATCGCACAGTATTATATTGGAGATGAGGATAGAGAAGTATTTTTTGTAATATGCTTAGATACAAAAAATAAAATTAATGCAATACATCGGGCGCATGTTGGCTCAATAAATGCTACGGTGGTACATCCCAGGGAAATTTTCAAATGTTGTTTGTTAAATAATGCATTTTCTGTATTATTTTTCCATAACCATCCGAGCGGGGACCCTACTGCAAGCCCTGAAGACATTGAAGTCACAAAACGTTTAAAGGAATGTGGTTTGATACTAGGAG
>NZ_ALBR01000134.1:0-13316 GCF_002081505.1 Bacillus sp. CDB3
AGTATGGATCCTTCTAATTAAGCTATTTATGTTCTTGCCAATATAATTTATTTCCTTTGTTAAATCCCTATAAGCTTTCATATCTACTTCAAGTTTGAAATGTGATTTTGCACTATCAACCATGAATGCAGATACCGTTTTATAGCCAAATTCTTCTGCTTTATTTTTTATCATTTTTTTATCTTTTTCATCTAAAGTTATTTGTAAATATGTTTTATGAATAAATGTCATAATTTCACCACCAAATTTTATAATGAATCGAGCGAAGCGACAACCATTTTCTAAACGAAAAAATGTAATTTTTGAGGTTAGAAAATGGTAAAGGTGCTAGGAAACTTCCTAGCAAGTCAAAAACAACGTTTTTGGGGAGTGTGGTCACACTCCCGTAGCTTGCCATACCCCATGACCTGAATACAGGCTGAAGACAGTTCGGTTGGAGGGTTCATTGATTTTAGAGAGTCTTGGCGTTAGCCTTGCTGTGGCGGTAGCCGTTGTGTTTTACGGCTGCCGGTACGGCAAACGGTTGCCAAAGGGAGGCTCGAAATCAAATGGTTCTTTGCTATCGTAATCGGATAGGCTACTTTGACAATTCATAAACAAAAAACAAAGAAATAAAAATCAATTATCTCAAAACAAGACAACAAAATATTCTTTTTATTTTTTCCTGTTACTGTTCTTTTTTGTCATACTTTTTACAAACATTTCATCATACATTCTCTGTCATCTACCAAAAAAAAGAGGATTCCCTTTGCAAAGGGAATCCTCTTTTTTTTATCATGCTATCTAATAAACATGTATCATATGTCTCCACTTTTATAACGTCTAATCCATTACGTGACAAAGCATTTCTCCTATATAGGTATTTGTCCAATCATGTTTGTATCAGTGTCATAAATTGGTATAGTATACAAAAAATCAAAGAGAAGAGGTGCGTATATGTCACAGGCTAATATACCTAACATTACGCCTAATATTTCCATTACACGAGATGATGCGCTTAATTTATTATTATCTTCTATTGCCTTAGAAGAGTTAGGAATTGCTCATATTCTCAATGCTGAAGGTGAGAAAATTCAATATACGTTGGGAACTTTACATGGTACAACAGGTCCGGGACCCTCTATTCCGGATCTTCTGAATGTAAATAAAAGTGTACAAGATATGTTAGATACTGCCGTAAAACAGGAAATGTTATTAGAATCAAAATTAAAAACAGTTTCTGATATTATGGGTAACTCATGTGGAAGCACAGGAACAACATGTCCAACAGGACCACAAGGACCGGCAGGACCGGCAGGACCACAAGGACCGGCAGGACCAACAGGGCCACAAGGAGACACTGGAGCACAGGGACCGGCAGGACCGGCGGGGACAGGTGCAAGTACACCAGGGCCAACAGGGCCAAAAGGAGACACTGGAGCACAGGGACCGGCAGGACCGGCGGGGACAGGTGCAAGTACACCAGGGCCAACAGGGCCAAAAGGAGACACTGGAGCACAAGGACCACCAGGATCAAGTAATGGTTCTGCATACGCAACAATTAGAGTAACTAATAAAGCAATACCAGTAAATACACCATTTCCTATTACTTTAGAAATGACATCTCCCGATTCTAATATTACCGTTACTTCTTCAAATCAAATACAACTTCAAGATACTGGCGTTTATTTAGTAGAATTTAACGGTACTGTTGATAATACATCGACAGGATTTAGCTATATGTGGATTGAAATGATACAAAGCCCTTCGACAGTATTAAGAACACAAATAGTTAACTCCCCAATAAGTCATACAGTTACTGCATTTAGTAATATTTTAGTTGTATCCTCACCAATGAGTATATTTTTCCTATTAAATCCTCGAGGAGATGGTATAATACAATCTCTAGATTTGTTAATAAATATAATAAAAATTGCATAATAACAAAAAATTAACTTACACTAATCATCATTTTTCTATCTCAATTTCTTCTTGTAAACTACCTTTATATTGCAATTGTTCTGCTTCTGTTAACTCCGCATACTCCTGATGAAACTTCAATAAATCCGGATTCCATCTTGCTATTAACTTATAAAAATACTCGTTCTTATCTTTCGTTTTATACTTGTCCAACTCACCATTTTCATATTTCAAAGCATATTCTTTAAACAGCCCGCCATATACAATCAACTGGCGACCTTTTAATGCGGAATAAAACACATCAAATACTTCGCGACTCACCGACATCTCATAATCTTTCGCCGAATACTTCGCGATCTCATTCACTGCGTTTCCTTCTCGAATCAATTGTACTTTCTGAATATGCACTTGTGTTATCTCTAATATATCCGTAGCTTCTCGCCACATCGAAAGCCACTCTTTATGCGGAATATAATAACGTTTATCTGTAAAATATGATTTATTTACACAAAGCAACACATGAAAATGTGGATTATAATAACGTTTATCTGTAAAATATGATTTATTTACACAAAGCAACACATGAAAATGTGGATTATAATCATCACGTTCTTTGTTATATGTCATCTCTAATTTTCGAATATAACCTTTGATAGACCTCTTCACTTGCGCTCTATCAAATATTTTTTTAAAAGCTTTATTAAACCGATCAATCTCACTTCTTACCGCATCACCTTTAATATTTGGTGTAGTCAAAGTAAGAAATAAAAACTCTTTTTTTTCCTCAAGTTTTATAACTCCCATCATGGTAGCTATCTTCATCGCATCTTTACACGATTTTCTCCAAGAACACAGAGGACAGAATCGATTTTTACAGTCATTACCCTTTGTCCGCTTTGTTTTCTCTTTATCTTTCGTAGTAATAAATTGATTAAATGTCCCACACTCTTTAAACAATTCACGCCCACCTTCACTCAATTTACTTTCAATAAATCCATAGATTTTTAAATTCTGTTTTTTTTTCGGTTGATACTTGTTAATAATTACGTCTTGCCTTTTATTTGTCATATTTGATATATTAGTCCCAGACATGTGTATAGTGAATGTTAATTCGCCATACAAAAGGGTACCTGAAACCCTTTGCAAAAGACTTGCCCCTTCCCTAATAATTTATCGTTTTTACCTCAACAATAAAAATGATAAATCACTAGGTACGAATAGGTAAGTTTTTTTTTTGGCGAAACCTACAACCACAAGGCTTAAAAGCATATATAGGCACCGATTTCGTCACCGAAATAGTTACCTATATATTAAAAAATCATGGGTACTTTTTGATATCTTTTTATTATTTAGAATTAAATGTTACCGTTTGTGAAGAAATATGTCTTTCATTGCCATTACCGTCATAGGTGAATGTATTTTGACCATTCAAATGATAAAATTCTTTTTCACCTTGAAGATAACTTTTACTAATTGTAGCTGCAGTTTTGAAAACCCAAATTACATATTCCTCACCTTTTATTTTTACTATTTCATAAGAAGTGTTTGTATCATTAGGTGGAAATATTTTCGCGTAATCCTGTAATTCATGTAGACCGTTATATTTATGAACAAGTACATTATATTGATTATGCTGTGAATAAGACATCTCAAAAAGCATTTTTTCTATACTATCTCGAATTGCATTCTTTTTTTGAATATCTGTTAAATTTTTATTTAATAAACCTGCTTTAACAAGAAGATTTGACATCTTTGTATTAATCCATTGAAGAGATTCTTCATACGTAGTAGTAGACACTCCTGTAGGATTAATCATAGTATTTTTAACAGTACCTTTCACATGTGGAGAAAGAATATTAATATCCATTGCACTTGCTTGAGAAGGTTTAACTGCTTCAATAGAACCTACAACACCTGTAGCAATCGCACCACATAAAGCAACTTTCATCATTTTTTGTTTAAACATACAAAACACTCCTTTTATTATTAATTTATTTATATATTTTTATAAAATGATTGATTTACGTTTTTCTTAAGCAATGATGTGTTATGGGTGATCAATCCATATTTTATCTCTCCAAAGTTTCAGATTGCCCTGTATAAGCTATCAAAAACATTAAAAAGCAAAAAATCATCATCACTTAAAACGTCAGAGAAGCGAGATGAACATCCAATCTGACGTTTTCATCATATCGTTTGAACGAAAAGTAAGAAACTGTCTATTATTCTTTTGCCAAAAGACAAGTTCTCACTTTTTGTATATCCAAATGAAATAGAAATATATACTCATGCGGAAGTTGTTATCGATTACATAATAAACGTTTCAATACATGATTTTACAGATACTTCCTTGTTTTTGGGTGTGAGTGATGGCTGGGGATCATCCTCCTATTTATTGCCTTTGGTATAAATAACCAAAATCATGGTTATATTATTGTAGATCTGACTGTTCAATCCTTTGAGTAGTATACTTTCTTTTAGGGTAGATTTTTACACAAAAAAAGACGAGCGGATTCTCGTCTTTTTTTGTGTAAAAATGGATTTGAAGTTTATAATTTCTTACCCTAATAATAGAAAGCACCATCGCTGACGCTTTCTTTTTATCTGTTATTCGTCTAAGTATTCTTAGGATAAGTGAAGAATACGTTGTACTTCTTCCACTGTCATCTTCACAATAGTTGCAATGTCTTGTGGTGTCATCCCACTTTCATACATTTGTTGAATGATTTCTTCTCTTCCTTCTTTCTTCGCATGTGCTACGGCAGCCTTTTCATCTAACAATACCTTCTCCCGTGCCTCATACTCCCGGCGAAACGCTTGATTATGACTCATATTGTCCCACTTATCAATCGCTTTCTGCAATGTTTCATCTTGTTCCATCGCAATCGCCTCCAGTGTATCTGTTAGATTCTGATCTTCATTTGCCGCTAACAACAATAACCAACGTACCAATGAATCATGCCACGGATTCACCTGTGCACCTCGCCACTGTGCAATAATCTTCGGCATTTCAATATAATGAATTTCTATATCTTCACTGATGCGTAGTTCTTTTTCCACATCCCATAAGATACCTGTCGTCTGAAACTGTTCTTGATTGGGATAGAGTATAAAATCCAATACATTAATCGTGATTGATTTTTGCAACTCACTATACGGCATTCCTTCCTGCATTTGTGATGCATATAGTTTCGACCAATAATACAAGGAACGCTTTTGGATATCATGTTTATTTGCAAGTTGAATTTCTATGTTTACAAGTTCACCTGTCCCAAGCGTTGCCCGTACATCCATAATCGACAACTTATCCTCTTTATATTCCTTATGTAGATGTGGATCTTCTAATGATACGCTCGTAATCGGAAAAAGCAACGATTTCTGTAAAACTTCGTTCAGAAATCTCATCAGAATCTCTTCATTCCCTTTGGTTCCAAATAATTGTTTAAAGGCAAAATCGACACGTAAATTCACACGGTTCTTCATTTGCACACTCCCTTATCCGTAATTCATAGCTTTATCATACCAAAGGAGCAAGACAAAGGGTAAACTTTCATGATTATGTATTTTCCGAACCTAAAGGTATCTAACATTAAGGAACTTGCTTAATCATTAAAAACAAACCTTTAGGAACGGTTTTTCTATTCATTTTTTACTATACCTAAACGTCTACCTTTGCGAACAGGATAACTGACAATAGAAAGTGTAGCTTTTAAACAAAGTTTGATCAAAATGCGAGGGGTGAATTTTTAATTGATATTAGATTTTATAAAAAAGTTTGATCAAAATTTTTCTTATTTATGTATATTTTAAATCAAATTTCACTTTTCATATTCCTACTTCCTCTTTATTATAATCTTCTATCAGTTTTTCTATAATCAGATCAGTAATAGTCTCGACATTTTCGCTATCAAACTGTTTTCTTCTCAAGTAAATTTTTATTGCTAGCTTCATTTGAGCCTTTTTACTATCAAACTTAGTCCAATCAACTGTGTAATTATTTTCGATAGTATGAGTTAATTCTTCTAAAAATACTTCATCTTTCTCGAATTCTGAATTAGAAAATACACTAATAAAACTTTCCTTAGAAATAGCTATAGTAGATTCTTCCTCTTCCGAATCTACTTCTTTCTCTTCTGAATCTAATTCTTCCTCTTCCGAATCTACTTCTTTCTCTTCTGAATCTAATTCTTCCTCTTCTGAATCTAATTCTTCCTCTTCTGAATCTAATTCTTCCTCTTCTGGATGGAATTCAAAGGATATATCAGCAATATTAATTATGTCATCTTCCATCGAAGTGGCATCTATATTATCCAGCTTTATTACTTGAATTTGTGAACTTACTAAGTTGTCAACTTCTACTAAAAAATATAAAGAAGTTTTTAATTCATAGGATATACCTGTTTTACCAGCTTTCATTTTACCTTTCATTTTGAATTTAAAGCGTTTATCCCCTACTTCATTTAAATCAATTAATTTAGGAGTAATTTCAAAATCACTCACTGTACACAATATTCCATTTAATTCAACTTCTTGAAAAGCTTTATACTCAAGTTCACTTAATAAGGTATTGAGGAGACCCTCAAGATTTTCTTGCACCAATTCTAATCTCATTCGCGTGCTTTTTTCGGCAGAATACTTTTCAATATCTAAATCTAATTTTTGTTTATCATCTCTGCCATATATTTTGATATTCCTTCCAGTTACTTCGATGAATTCATGTTCAAGTTCCTTTTTAAAACCTTTATCCGCAGTAAAAAATATATATTCTCCATCATTCATTTCTGCAAATTCTAAAAGAGATTCCCATATTAAAGCGTCTTTAAAACCTTTATCTGATTTCTTGTCTTTACCTTCAAAAGGAGCTTCTTTGTTTAGTGCTCTTTCTACAATTCTCACAAACTTTTCTTCCTTACATACTGGAAGTATACTAATAGCTTTGCTTGAAATATATTGTTCTTTTTTCTTATCTAAAAAGTTTTCGTAATCAAATTTTTCATCTATTTTTAAATCTATATCATAAATTTGTTTAAACTTTAAGTAAGAACTTTTCATTGTTTCAATATGAGTGCTATAAGATTGTAATTGCTGTTTAAATAGCTCTTTTATCGTTATTTCGGGAACATTCAACTCAAATCGATCTATGACATTATTTCTCTCTATTTTTCCTTGAACCTCATCATAAATTGGGCTGAACTCAAATATTGAGAAATCCTTATAATCTCTCATATAAAGTATATTCGTGTCAAAAATAATATATGTTTTCATAACTTTCCACCTCATTATTATGCGATTTAATTAAGCTTTATTTAAACTTTCTGCCATTAGCTCTGCTTGTTCAAGCACAATTTCAATCGCATTTTTTTGAAGGTCAGGTGGATACCCATACTTCTTAAGCAATCGCTTAATAGTTATACGCATTTTAGCACGAGCGGATTCGCGCAAATTCCAGTCAATACTCATGTTTTCTTTGATTGACTTAGTTAATTCATGTGCAATGATTTTTAGCGTTCCATCACCTAAAACCTGTTCGGCTGTTTCGTGTGAGGCGAGGGCATCATAGAATGCAACTTCTTCTTTTATCATGCCTGTTTGTTCACCACGCTTGTATGCTGCATCCATTTCTTTTGCTAGCTCAATTAATTCTTCGATAACTTTTGATGTTTCAATCGTGCGCTTATTATATTTGTTTAATGAATTCTGTAGCATCTCTGAAAATTTACGTGCTTGGATAAGATTACTACGTTGGACATTTTTAACTTTTCCATTTAACAAACGATTTAATAGTTCTACTGCTAAGTTTTTTTGAGGTAGTGCTTGTACATCCTCTAAAAACTGATCTGATAAAATTGAAATATCAGGATTTTCTAAGCCGAGTTCCTTATAGATATCCACAACATCTTCAGAAATGACCGATTTTGATATAAGTTGGTTAATTTGGGCATCCATCTGTGAGGCAGTTTTCTTTTTACTTCCATCACCGATCGTTTTCACAATGCTCGCTTTAACTGCTTTAAAGAAACCAATCTCATCATTCAATTCTTCTGCTTCTGGCGTTGTCGCACATAGTGCATATGCCTTCGCAAGCTCTGTCACTGTATTTAAAAAGCGTTTCTTTTCATCTTCACCTAGGCCAATAACATAATCCATAGTATTAACAATCGCTTTAATGCGAAATGATGATTTTCCAGATTTATAGCCTGAATAATCATGTCCATGTAGCATTTCCAATACAAGCTGATGCTTCTCTAGCATCACATCAACCGCTAAAGCTGTATCAACCCCTGCTGTTTTACGATCACTGTCCGTATATTGCTTTAAGGCTTCTTTTAAATTGTCAGCAATCCCAATATAGTCGACAACAAGACCACCTGGCTTATCTTTAAACACACGGTTAACGCGTGCAATTGCCTGCATCAAGTTATGCCCCTTCATCGGTTTATCAACATACATCGTATTCATTGCGGGAACATCAAAGCCTGTGAGCCACATATCACGCACAATAACAATTTTTAGAGGATCATCATTATCCTTCATACGACGAGCTAAAAATTCACGACGTTTTTTATTACCGATAAATGGCTGCCATTCCACAGGATCACTTGATGACCCTGTCATCACGATTTTAATAACGCCTTTATCGTCATCGTCTGAGTGCCAATCTGGGCGCAATTTCACGATTTCTTTATACAAATCAATGGCAATACGGCGTGACATCACAACAATCATTGACTTTCCGAACATCGCTTGTTGACGTTCTTCATAATGATGCACAATATCTTTTGCCATTTTCTCTACACGTGATTGTGCACCTGCAATTGCTTCAAGACGTGACCATTTCGATTTTAATTTTTCTTTCACCGATATTTCTTGGTCTTCAGTAATGCCTTCATAATCATCATCAATCGATAACCCTTCTGGTAATTCAAGTGGTATAACACGCGATTCATAGAAGATCTTTACCGTTGCTCCGTCCTCTACCGCTTGCGACATATCATATATGTCAATATAATCTCCAAATACAGCAGGTGTGTTTTTGTCACTTGCTTCAACAGGTGTACCCGTGAAACCGATAAATGAAGCATTTGGTAAGGCATCACGTACATACTTTGCAAAACCGTACTTTGTATTATCCTTTGTCACCGTTGCACTAAAGCCATATTGTGAACGATGCGCCTCATCTACCATCACAATGACATTTGTACGATCTGTTAAGCATGGCATTTCGCTTGTGTCCTCATCTGGTACGAATTTTTGAAGCGTTGTAAACACGATTCCACCTGATTCCACACTTAATAACTCTCGTAAGCTATCACGTGAATCAGCTTGGCTCGGTGTTTGACGTAAAATATCCTTCGACATTGAGAATGTTTTATAGAGTTGATCGTCTAAATCATTTCGGTCGGTTAATACAACAAGTGTCGGGTTGTTCATCGTTTTAATGAGTTTCCCTGCATAGAAGACCATCGACAAGCTTTTACCAGATCCTTGCGTATGCCAAACGACACCGATTTTATGATCGCCATCTTGAGCTGTTGCGATTTTTGCTTTTTCAACAGCCTTACTTACTGCATGGTATTGGTGATACGCCGCTAAAATTTTGAATGTATCGACACCATCTGTTTGGAATAAAATAAAGTTTCGCACGATATCGAGTAAACTGCTCGGTTCAAGCATCCCTTTAAGCATTACCTCAAGTTGTGGCTCTGCTGGGCTTGCTAATTGTTCACCATCAACCGTACGCCATTTCATAAAGCGTTCTTCGTTAGCTGTAAGCGAGCCAACACGTGCATTAATACCATCACTTGCGATTAAAAAGGCATTGTAACGGAATAATGTTGGAATTGCTTGCTTGTACGTTTGAAGCTGATTGTATGCGTCGGTAATATCAACATCTTCATTCGTCGCATTTTTCAGTTCAATGACAACGAGAGGTAGACCATTCACAAATACAATGATGTCAGGACGTTTATTTGCCTGTCCCTCAATGATTGTGAATTGAGGGACCGCCATAAAATCATTATTTTTCGGATTGTCAAAATCAAAGGCATATACGGATACGGTCGGATTGTAGCCATCTGTTCCTTGTGCTTGGATTTCAATCCCATCAGTTACGAGCTTATGAAACTGCTTATTATTCAAAACTAGATTCGGTGAAGCATTCGCTACGATTTTTTGAATCGCTTCTTCAATCACTTTTCGATCCAATGTAGGATTAATTTTTTGCAGTGAGTCACGGAGTCGGTCAACTAACACTACATCATGGAAACTTTCACGCTCCGTATAATCGCCATCAGGCGCAATATCAGGACCCTCCACAATCTCATAATCCAATTCTTCTAACCATTCAAGTGCAGCAATCTCCAGTTCCGATTCATTATATTTGAACAACTACTCCACCTCCAAATCATCTGGTACTTTAATTTCTCCTAATAATAGTTTCGGGAGAAGGGTATCACGGAGTTCTTCGAGTTTTTGGATTTCTTTTTTAATAAAAATTGTTTTTCTAATAACGGTGTCAGAGTAGATTCAAATTTTTCTACTAAGTTTTCATTTATAGGGAATGCTAATTTTTGTGCTTTAATATCTGATTGAACAATTAAAGGTTGTGTAGAACCTCTATTTAAAGATTTATAGTCTATTATTCTTAAAAATTCATAGACAAAATTATATAGTTCACTTTCTATAACTAAAGTGTTATCAGATGGCCAACAAGGGTCAATTAGCTTTTGAACCACACCGTGTGTTCCTACACGTCCTATAACTAAAATGGGGGAATTATATAAAACTTCATTAGTAAATCCCATCAATTTACTAGCACCAATAATTGGAATAATATTTTCTTTATCAATATCATTTACTTTTTTCTTTGGACGCTTACCACTAGAAATTTTCATAATTTCTTTAAATTCTATTGTCTTCCACCCTCTAGGTATCTCTCCTAACTCACTTTCCACCATTTCGCTACCACTAGATTTATATGGTACGCCTTGTGCATTCGGAAATTCAAAATCAATAAACCAGTGTTTGAAAAGGGTTTGAGAAAGATTTTCTAATGAAATAATTATAGAATTATTTACGATAATTTTTTCATTAAGCGTTTTTAATATATTACCTATCTTCTTCTGTACCTCATAGCTTGCCAAAGGTATTTCAAGTTGTTCTAACATTCCCTTTGTTAAGGCTGCTCGTGTTCCTCCTGTTTGAGCTAATGATAATAAATAATTTTGTGTATCTTTTGAAGTCAAAAAAGCTAATAAGTAATAAGGATCCAGTAAATTTTCTTTGCACCTAATAATTGAAACGTGTTGATTGACCCTAGCTGGTAACATTTCATTTTGTACAATGGTTGTTCTTGCAACTGAATCTCCTGTTATGTTAATTAAAATATCTTCTTCTTTTAAGGAAACATTTTTTAATTTTTCTGCTTGTTCTTCCGTTATATAAGCAAGCCCTTCCGAAGTATAATGGTGATTATAAACATTTTGACTACGAATTAATTTATAGGGACCATTCTCTAGATAAACCGATTTTCCGCCTCTTGGTGTAGACCCACTACCAATTTTTAAAGTTATATTTTTTAATTTCCCACTAGATTTCATACCCAATCCCCCCTAAAGCTCGGCGGATTTGTTCTTCTAGTTCTTTGGATTTCGCAAATTGTTCGGATAATTCTCCTGTTAAACGTGTCATTCTCTCTTCATATGGTTCGCCATCATCCTCTTGCTCTGCTAAGCCTACATAGCGACCCGGAGTTAGAATATGGTCGTTTCCGCGTACTTCCTCAATTGTTGCTTCTTTACAGAAACCAAGTTCATCCGCATACTCTTGATCATTCGTGCCACGCCAAGCATGGAATGTATCTGCCACTTTCTTAATATCTTCTTCACTAAATTCTTTATGTGTACGGTCTGCCATAAAGCCAAGATTACGTGCATCGATAAATAAAATTTTATTGTCGCGTTCACGCTTTCCTGTTTTTGTCTTACTTTTTGATATAAACCATAAACATACTGGAATTTGTGTTGAATAAAATAGTTGACCAGGTAGTGTAACGATACATTCAACTAAATCGTTTTCGATTACGCTTTTACGAATTTCGCCTTCACCACTCGTATTCGAAGACATTGAACCATTTGCTAAAACGAAGCCTGCTATACCTGCTGGTGCTAGTTTTGAAATCATATGTTGCACCCAAGCATAGTTGGCATTGCCTTTTGGCGGAATACCATATTGCCAACGCACATCATCAGTTAATTTTTCGCCACCCCAATCACTAATATTGAATGGTGGATTTGCTAAAACATAATCGACTTTTAAGCCTTTATGTAAGTCATTGCGGAATGTATCCTCATTGTGTGCACCTAAATTAGCATCAATTCCACGAATAGCCAAGTTCATTTTAGCGAGTTTCCATGTTGTTGGGTTTGACTCTTGACCGTAAATAGATAAGTTATCAATGCGTCCTTGATGCTCTTTCACGAATTTAGATGATTGAACGAACATACCACCTGAACCACAAGCAGGGTCATACACACGACCTTTATAAGGCTCTAACATTTCAACAAGTAACTGTACAACTGTTGAAGGTGTATAGAACTCACCACCATTTTTCCCTTCTGCACTTGCAAATTTACTTAGGAAGTATTCATATACGCGACCTAAAATATCTTTTGAACGACTTTCTTCATCTCCAACTTTAAATGAGAACAAGTCAATCGTTTCACCTAAGCGTGTTTTATCTAACTCTGGACGTGCAAATGATTTTGGCAGCACCCCAACAAGGGATGGATTTTCTTTTTCAATTGCTACCATCGCAGCATCGATTAATTGCCCGATTTCAGGTTTCTTCGCATTGTCTTTAATAAATGACCAACGTGCTTCTTGCGGTACGAAGAAAATATTTTCTGCAACATATTCATCACGATCCTCTTCGTCTGCCCATTCATCCGCTTTTAGTTCCTCATATTTTTCTTCAAAAGCATCGGATACATATTTTAAAAATAGTAATCCTAATACAACGTTTTTATATTCCCCCGAATCCATTGACCCACGTAATTTATCAGCCATTTGCCATAGCTTTTCGTCAAAATCTAAGTTTGCTGTCGCCATTTGGTTGCCTCCTTGATACTCTATGAAACATCACATAGTACATGATAACTTCCTTTGTTTCATATATCTTCATTTATATTTTTTTTACATCAATATATCTATTATAACAGTTCTAAGTCGTGAAATACTTTATCTATTCATATACTGCATTCATTATTATCACATAAAGATTCTTTACATGAAATTATTAAATTAATTTCCCTTTTAATGACTGTGCCCTATGTTCAATGCTCTTCCTACTATGCTTAGCTTTTTTTACAACAATTCCTTCTCTTTCTATCTCCATAATCAATTCCTTAGCCCAAACT
>NZ_ALBR01000135.1:0-2997 GCF_002081505.1 Bacillus sp. CDB3
GAAATGAACTCACTGTTTATATAGTACCCTTGAATTTGGTCTTTATAACCAAATTACGAATGGAATTTATACTTAGAATTACAACTATATAACAAAGGGTGCTATTTATGTTCATTCATCACTTGTGCCCCTTTTATGTGACCTTTGCCAAAGGACATATTTAAGATTATCGTATGCGATTCTTTATGTTAAAGTAAAAACAATCCAAAATACATTTTCTCTTTCTCATCCAAGAGAAGAGGTATAGTGGTTTCCCCTTAATTCTAGAGCAGCCAATTAACCAAAAAAGTAAATTGGCTGCTCTTTTTTATTTCTGCTTCCAGCATATTAAGTACCCAATATTTTAAATTTTTTGCATGAACTTCACCTTGTTAACTACATATACGTTTCTCTATTTTTGCATACGAAAAAGAACATCCACGCCCAAAAATGCTCTTCTCATAAAGGAGTAGGTCTTAGTAATGCATTAGGACAACCGATTTCCTGAATTCCCTTCATCTTAAAAGACCGCCTTTCACAGGCGGTTGGTTTAGTCCTATTGCAAACTTTTTGTTATATTCCCCAAAAGTGTACCTTTACAAATATTGATTATTAGAATCGTTCATATAATAGAATGATATCTTTTTTCCATAGATTTAAACATACTCGAAATTTGTAACAGAACAAATTTCTTTAATTAACTTGAAACATGTATTTTTTATAATTTTTATGTACCGATAAGACAAGGCCCATAGTTATCATATTTGAAAATAGTGAACTCCCTCCATATGATAAAAAAGGAAGTGCAATTCCTTTTACCGGCATTAAACCGACAATCATTCCAATGTTTTGAAAAGTTTGGAGTGTTAAAACACCAATTATCCCAGCACATAACAATGTACCAAATAGATTATCTGCGGAATGGCCAATTATAGTTATCCGATAGACAAGAAGTAAACAGATTAATATAACAAAAGAAGCAATGATAAATCCACCTTCTTCAGCAATCGTGGCAAAAATAAAATCCGTATGCTTTTCAGGAATATATACATTTGCTTGTCCAAATCCTTTTCCATACAATCCACCGCTCCCAACTGCTAAAATAGACTGTTTCGCTTGATACCCTGCATCTGTATACTCAAACGGATTCAACCATCCCAAAATTCTTGATTGTTGGTGGTGTTTTAGCCTAGGAATTAATACATTAAAGATTATTTCTGGATATTTTATATATACATATGCTAAAGAGAGAAAAATAACTAATGGAATGCCTACAAAAGCTGCGACTATTTTTTTTTGAATTCCTGACATAAACAAAATACATACCACAGCTATTCCATACAAAAAAAACATCCCTGTGTCAGGTTGCTTATATACAAACAATGAAGGCGGAAGGGACACTAAGCCGATTTTACCTATCAGTATAAAATCGGTCTTCCATGTTTGCATAATATATCTCTCTTTATGTTTTACTGCCAAACTTGCAACTAATATAATTAATGCGATTTTAAAAAATTCCGATGGCTGGATTTGACCGATAACAGGAAATTGAAACCATCCTTTTTGCCCCTAATTTAACAGGTGTAAATGATGATTCCGGTAATAGGTACAATAGAATAATGGAAGAAAATCCAATAATATATAGTGGCCAAGATAAAGTTTTCCACTGATCCCAATCAATACTTGCAACAAGTATTAGTAATACAAATCCGATTATATAGTTCCTACCTTGTTGCAAGGCAAAGTTTGTACTCTCATATTGTCCAGTTTGTTGACTACTATAAATAGCAGTAATACTGATAAGACACAATATAAATAAAATTAAAAGTAGCTTTGTATCTAATGTTCTTAATAATTCTGCAACCTTTTTCATAAAATTTCTCCTTGATATATTTGATCTTGCCTATAATACGAAAAAAAATTTGATTTTATGGAAATTTTTTAAAAAGTTTATATAGAATTTTATTAAAAAATTCTATATAAATGCTTAATTTTTCCTAAATTATAAGAGTTTTGTTTCAAAGTTTGATATATATAAGTCTTCTTTAGAAGTCCATCATGCTTAAATTAGATGCCTACAAATAATTACAAAAATTAGTATACAAGGAAAAATACAAATAATTATTGTGTCATTTACACATACAAGTCTACCTTAACAGACACACAATGAACTTCACTTTGTTTTGTTAAGTTGAGAAGAAACTTAACAAAACAAAATAGATATACTGTACCAAAAAGAGAATAATATATATCCATTCCTAGTGTAATTCTTTGTATATATGTGTTGGAGAGGCGATTTTATTCGTCTCTTTTTTTATTGTATTTGTCATCATTGGTATACATAACCAAAACGCAGTGCATATTAAGAGGGATGAAAGACTTACTGTATCACTCATACTTGAATGAGGACTCGGAACCCCTTATATCAAATGTAGTTGATATGTTTGTTTTCCATCCTAATGTGAAGAATGTACTATGTGATTCATACCTAACATTACACTACCGCACACTGTTCAAATTACATAGTTGTTCTTCACTTTGAATTCAAAATCATCTTCTTCATCCCAAAACCCCTCTATCCAATAAAGCTTTTATCATCCTCCCTTTTTAGGTGTCCAAAATGTCCATTAATGTGTAATTTCTATATAACAAAGAAAAGCACCCGTTATGGATGCTTATATATATCGTTAATTTTCCCTAATAACCAATATTGTTATTTTTTAGGTATACAATACCAAAATAGCGCATAGTAAGAATGCCGGAGAACATCCTGTACTATTCAATCATTGGAGACCCCTAATTCCTCTAGCTATATACTTGAAATGGTTCGTTTGTTCTCCTGTATTCCTGACATGTTTTTCCTACCTGAGGGCTGAAGAACGTACCGTGTAATTTGTGTTCAAAAGTACACCGACGCTTTTTTATTACAGTTATACAGTCGTTCTTCATATTTTGTACCAAATCCCAGATTCACAGTCATTTCAGAAAAGGGTTGTGAAAGAAATAAAAAGGATGTAC
>NZ_ALBR01000136.1:0-9204 GCF_002081505.1 Bacillus sp. CDB3
AAAGAAGAAATGCAAAAACATGACATGAGCCTTACACTTTCGTAAGATAGTAATAGGTATATGCTGCATTCAATTTACGTTTTATATTGTTTGCAAATGAAATTCGAATGCTAATGTATAGTAACCGAACGACAACTGTAGAAAATATCCATAAGTATATACTTTCGATATCATACCTGTAATACATAAATTAGTAGAAATTTCACGTACTATACCGAATTTGTAAAACAAAATTTCGCAATAAGGCCCATTCTAACTATCCCCCACCAAAATAAAAACCCCCTAAATAGGAGGTTCATTAAAGTAATGTATAAGTAGTCCAAATATAACAGGTTTAAGCAGAACTACCAGTGCGCAGTTTAATTAATCCTAAAGAAGTCCAAGTATATACGGTTTAAGAGGATTTACTGGTGCGCACTTTTATAATTGTTTCTTTAGCTTACGTACATACGATTCTGAAACACCCATTATCTTGGCTATTTCACGTTGCGATGCCTTTGGATTATCTTCCATAACTTCTTTTAATTGCGATAGCTTGTCCTGTTTCTTTTCGTTCTCTGCTGTTAAATATTCTTCACGTGTCGCGACACCTTCATCACGTCTTTTTGCACGTTTTCTTTCCGTATCACGACGTTGTTTCTCTACTTTATCGATTAAAGTACCCATTTTTTCTTTTTCATCTTGCGTAAAATCAATGTTTAACTTCCTGATTACCGTATCATTACGCATAGGTTTAACAATGTTGTTTGGCAATCCAAAACGTTTATAGTCGTTCTTTGCAAATTCATCAAAGAAAATCATAGCATCTTTGTACGCGTTCTTCGCTGTACGCTCCATTTCTTTCTTTGGTTGCGGATCAGCAAGCTTCGCATTTAACTGGAATGCCATTTCTAACGTCGCTGCTTGGTTCTTAACGATTAAAGCCGTTGTAAATGAGTAAATGTATGTTAAATCATTTCGATTCTCTATTACACCGTTTCTGAGCTCTACAATCATTTCTAAATCAGCTTTACGCTTTGTATTTAGACTGTAAAGGTCCATTACCCCTTTTCGTGCCGGTAACGTTGTAAGCATTCCTTTACGTTTCGGCTTACGCTTCTTCTCTAATGGCGGTACATATTCGTATAATTCTTGCAGTGAATACTCTTTTTCCGTCCATAAATCCACTGTAATTTGTTTCCCTGTCTTTCCGTGTGTGCTATACGGCAAACGGAAAACACGGGATAAATCAGAACATGATCCGTCTGCGCCTAATGGCATAAGCATTTTTACAAAGTGATTCGTTATGTATTGCGTTAAATACGCCATTTGTGGAGCAGCACCACCAGATATACTATAAACTAACTGCACCCCTCGGCCGTTCATGATGATGTTGGGACAAGGTAATGATTGACTGTATACCAAATCATGCAGTTGTTTTATTACATACTCTTTTGAGAGTCCTATTTTATAAAAGTCCAAGTCTACGCCTATATTGCGTATTTGCTTCAAATCAGCCGTTTTACGACTTCCGTGTTCAAAAGCATTAAGAGATAGATAGACGTCTTTTAAACCACGTTCTGAAGCTTTTAATAAATGTTTTATATCTCGTAGACCGTACCAAATTTGTTTGTGCTGTTCGTTACTTAAATCAATGGTAACTACATACCCTGATTTCTTCCGTTCTGATAGATAGCATTCATACCAGGAATCAATGAATGTATCCTCTTGCGATTTCCGAATCGCCACTGACATACAAATAGCCTCCTTATTCAAATAAAAGGAAGCTACACAAGAATATATTACACTTTACCTGTCTAATAGTTTTTGATATTATATAGACAGAAGTTAATAAACAACAAGAATTTTCTTGTGTAACTATTTGAAGGATCTATTCTCTCGCCGACCAAAGTTTGAGAATAGGTCCTTTCGTCTTTTATTCCGTTTTTTCTACAATTATTGTAACGCAAGATTCATAGAGATACAAGGAAAGGTCAAGTAGTTGGACTACTTGACCTTTTTATTTTCTAACTGTGTAATTACAGAATCTAATGCTGTATTAACTAAATCTGTTACAAACCCTTTAGGCTTGTCTTTTGCAATTTCATCAATTCTATTTATAAGTTCGCGTCGTATTAAGAATGTTCTACGCTTGTGGGTTTCTTCGACGGTTTTCTTCTTATCGTATTTCTCCATTAATGAGCTAAGACTATTATCTTCTTTTACCTCTTTTTCATCAGAAACAATGATAATTTTCGCCATATTCTCATCTCCTTTTTTTGTCTATTTATATTATAATATATTTGTAATACTTCATGTAATACTTTTTGTAAACATTTGCAGGATAAGTAGTTACGTGAACGAATTATTATGTTAAGGTTTATTTATTAATAGAATAATATAACGTTAACGTTCTGTTGACATAAAAACAACGTTAACATAACATTAAAAAAACGGAGGTGTCTTTATGGCCTACAAATTAGCTTTTGTGCAGAATAAAGGTGGCGTTCTTAAATCTTCTATGACTGTAAATCTGGCTGGATTATACGCTAAACAAGGAAAGAAAGTCTTGATTGTTGATGCTGATCAACAAGGTAATGTCTTATTATCGTTCGGTAATAACCCTGATGAATATAAACCGACTTTATATGATGTCCTTGTAGATTACGTTCCGACTCAAGAAGCAATTGTTAATGTATATGAAAATATTGATGTATTACCTTCGAATGAAGAAATGAGCTTTTTAGATTTTGATATCTTGCCACACCAAGATAAATACATAAACCCATTTCTACTTTTAAAGGTAGCTTTAATGTCTATCGAAAATCATTATGACGTTATTCTTTTTGATAGTCCTCCGAGTTCAGGACTAATCCAGAGTAATGTGATTTGCTGCACGGATAACATCATTATTCCTTTCCAACCTGAAAAGTATAGTGTTAGATCTTTAATAAAAATTGTAGACGTCCTTAAAGGATTTAAAGAACAAAACAATCCGGATTTAGAAATTACAGGGGTAGTTTCTACACTCGTGCAAAAGAATACGAATTTACATCAAAATGCAATGGCAGAAGCTAGAGATTTTTGTGAAATGGAAGGTATTCATTATTTCGACGCAAATATACCTAAAAGTATTTCATTTGCTAATGCGATAGTAAACGAGGAACTTCCTTTGACCTTAGCTAAGAAAAATACCGAATTCGCATTCTACTATAAAAATCTATTTCGGGAGTTGAATGAACGTGAGCCGCAAAATGTCTAGTCTTTTCCCTGGTAGTGCTACAAGAACTACTGAAGATATTAATAAATCAGAAATACAACATCAAGAAAACAATAACGAAACATTAACAAAACAAAATGATAATGTTAACAATAACGTTAATGTAACGTTAAAAGAACAAAAACAGGATGATAATAAAACAGAAACAAAAGAACAAGTTAACATTAATATAGAGAATGATGATATCTTAGGGTTTCTAAAAGAGGAACAGGAGAAGAAAGTTGTAGGATTCCATTTAGATAAGGATATAAGACAAGCATTAAAAAAAGTCTTAGGGAAAAACCCTTCGCGCGGTGCACAATCTGAATTAGCAAATAGAATATTCCGTGACTTCTTTGAAAAAAGAGGATTACTATAAAGCCTTGTATTTACGAGGCTTTTTTGTTTATTAATAGTTCACTAATGTTTTTATACTCCCCTGCATTTAGACAAAAAATATTTCCCTTAATCTTCATGAAATACTTTACCACATGTTTAGAGCTTTTTCTTACATATAACTTACATTCCTGTCCAAAAATTGGTATGATTTACTTAATTTAAGGGGGATGATTTTATGAAGGTTGTTCGGTCTATATTTAGGGGATTTCGTTTAATGAGTAAAATCATAAATCCTATATTAAAGGCATTATCTAAAAGTAAATTTTAATAGGCTTATTTCTTTTAGATTAGCTTTCATTCTGTTGTTATTGTCTACGATTAGAACAACAGAGAAAACCTATATATAACACATGCTTCAAACATTAATCTGTTTTTATATGCGATAGCATTCAAATAAGATAACTAAAATAATCACGAGCATATGTAAAGAGCATATAACCTAATATAAAAAAAGATATAATCATAGCACTTAACCAAAATAATACGTCCTTCTTATCCCCTTCTTTTACATTTATGGTGAACTGCTTCACACTATTAACCATCCAAGCAGCTACCAAAAATACATAACCAAAATGGTCATTTGTTTGATCTTTATCAAAAAACATTTGGACTGCACCTAAGAATAATAAACCCAGCACAATATTAATTCCAATCCTAAAAGCCCTATTTAATTTATTATTTTCCAATTTATCCCCCTAAAAATATTGAACTAAAATACAAGTTATGTATAACTCAATATCGCAATGTACTTTTAATATTTCGTAGCTATATAGCATTTATTAATATATTATAAGATCTGCCCAGTGGCCATTCCTAATATGTCCACCACCAAAGGACAAAAAATAGAGAGCATTATAAAGTCTATTATTTAGAACGATTTACGTCACTTTAATTTTACAGTTGTAATATTTACCTGGTGAATTCAATAATTACATATGAACCGGATTCAATTGCTGTCATATAGCATGTTTTACCCTTATGGTTATTTCAAACATATACTGAAACTGTACATTAGCTTCCTGACATATGATGTTACTAACCACAAATTGGTATGATTCACTTAATTTAAGGGGGACGATTTTATGAAGGTTGTTCGGTCTATATTTAGAGGGTTTCGTTTGTTGAGTAAAATCATTAATCCAATATTAAAGGCATTATCTAAAAGTAAATTCTAATTACATAGAAATGCAAAAATCCGACTCAATTAAGAGCCGGTTTTATTTTTTTACTTCACGTACATATAGTGGTTCTTATTTTACATGTAATCCAACATTATAATAAACAAGAATTATGAGGAATATTGCACTTGTAAGAAGTGTTTTTTTTAGAAATTTTTCTCTGTTAAATATTGTGAGAATCGCAGCGGAAAATGATGTTAAACCCATAATTACTAATAGAATATGTGAATTAATTTTGAGGTCAATTCCTGATACATATAATTGAAAAGAACATATTGCTACAAGCAAACAAATTAAAGCCATTATACCAAATATTTTATTCATATATTCACTCCTGAAAAATTGATTAATAAAAAAATGACTATGTATGATTTAAGGATCATCATATTTCGAAGACATAAATTAAAATACCACATTCTTGCAAATAAGGTATAGTCTAAAAAATCCTTTGACAGCGGACTTTTTAGGAAGGTTGTTTCTAAGATTTCTAGGTTCTGTTGCAAAAACTTCAAAATAACTGAAAGTCATCTTATAAATTTGGAAATACTGAAAGAATTACTTTAAAAAAGGTGTGTGGTTAATATGAAAAGGGTAAATGTTTTTAAGTGGAAACATTATCAGCCAGATATTATCTTATTAACTGTACGTTGGTACCTGCGGTACAACCTAAGCTTTCGCGATTTAGTGGAAATGATGGAAGAACGAGGATTATCTTTGGCCCACACGACTATTATGCGATGGGTTCATCAATATGGACCAGAGTTGAATAAGAGAATTCGAAGACATTTGAAACAAACGAATGATTCTTGGAAGGTGGATGAAACCTACATTAAAATCAAAAGAAAAGATATGTACCTGTATCGGGCAGTAGATTCCGAAGGAAATACGATTGATTTTTACCTCAGTAAAAAAAGAGATACCAAGGCTGCCAAAACTTTCTTTCAGAAAGCCCTACTACTTGTCATGGGACGATTCCTCGTGTGATTAACGTAGATGGAGATAAAGCCTATCCTCCTGCAATCCGAGAGTTAAAACAAGAAAACAGCTTACCATCAAGTATCTTACTACGGGTCAAGAAATACTTGAATAATATGATTGAACAAGATCATCGATTTATCAAAAAACGTATTTGGAATATGTTAGGGTTACAATCTTTTCGTACAGCGAAAAAAATGATTGCTGGATTAGAGGCCATGTATATGATCAAAAAAGAGCAAATACATTTACAGGATCAGTCTGTCCAAAACCAGAATATCTTTATCCACCAACTGTTTGGATTAACGATATAATCAAAGAATCCGTTAGGAAACTAGGCTTCTTTTTTCATTTAGGGTCTTTTTGCACCAGAACTATTCTGTTCAATGGCATGTACAATTGTACTCCTTTCATAATCTTGTCCTAATTTTTTTCCG
The DNA here is from genome assembly GCF_002081505.1 of Bacillus sp. CDB3. Classification (NCBI taxonomy): domain Bacteria; kingdom Bacillati; phylum Bacillota; class Bacilli; order Caryophanales; family Bacillaceae; genus Bacillus; species Bacillus sp. CDB3. Next base: position 6,228 of record NZ_ALBR01000136.1, read on the forward strand.
CTAATTTTTAATACTAGATTTCCCTCTTTATCTAACAACTTATATCCTATTTTCCTTTCTTTTTTTTCCAAACTCATATACTCCTATATTTTGTCCTTCTAGTAACTTAACAAATTGATCCATGTCTTTTGCTTTTCCTACTTCATCTAACACTTTGTTTTTTATCTCTTCTCGATACAACATTTTCCCTTGATTATGTAGCTCATAATCTGTTCGAACATATCTCTCTCTTGCCTTCTCCTTATTATCAAGCACAGAAAGGCCCTTATTACGTGCAATTTGATCATTATAGGCCTGTTAGCTCATAAATATCCTTCTTGCTTATCTGGAGCTTCCTACCCGTCTCAAAATTGACACTGTTAATAACAAGATGATTATGAATATGATCTTTATCCGTATGTGTATAGATTGCTACCTCATATCCTTTAAAACACCTTTCAGCAAATTCCATTCCTATTTCATTTGCTTCTTCCGCTGTTACCTCTCCAGGACGAAAAGATTGAATTACCATATACGCTTGTCTTCCCTCTATTTGTCCAAATAAGTCTCTTGTTATCTTAAACTGTCTTTGCGCCAATTCTATAACACAATCTTTTCCTTGTTGTACTTCTGCTTTTTTCTCACAATATTTTAATGTTCCGACTGCTGATTTTGAAGCTTTCCCTAGCTTAATTGTTGCCATGTTTGATCCAACCTTTTTTTAATTTCTTCTAAGTTATAATGTAACCTCTGTACTTCATCAGAACTTACTTCTTTTCGCTGATTACACCATCTCGCAATTTGGTTCACATTGGTACCCGCACGATGAAGTTCTCGTGCAATTTCTAATGCGCCATGACGGTCAATTTTCGGTTGTCTTACTCTCAATCCTTGTGCCTTGGCTTTCACAAAAGCCGGCACACTCATTCCAACGTTATCCGCCATAAGCGTCAACCGTTCGAATTCGTCTTCTGTTACTCGAAATTTAATTTGTTTTGGCTCTGATCTCTTCTCGCTCATAAAACCCGTATCCTCCAAAAGTATGCCCGATGGGCATAAGGTTTTTTCTATAATTGTCGTACTATCGTACTCCCATTATAGAAAAAACCAGTCGGATAAGTAAGCTTCGTATTTGGTACCCAAATACTGCTTGATGTGGCGTAAACGCCCCACAAAACCTTGAGGGGGCAAGCCCCCTACAAACACCCCCAAGACCTTGGGCGTTGCCCAAACCCACTGGGGAACTCTTCCCCAGACCCCCTACAAAAACACCCCCAACCCCCTCACTTTTTGAGGGGGCTCCCTCGCCGGTAGGCAGGGTCAAACGGGTACCGTTTGACAACCTCAAGAGGGTCTTGGTGTAGTGCAATTGTCAACTCCTTAATGCTCACTTCGTTCCGCTTACCATTGAATAATATGTACTTTTGGTTTATTTTACACATTTTTTACACATTTCACTTATATATTTTATATAAAAAAGGGGGATTTTTAATGAAAAAATCTATCACCATTTCCTTATGTATGATTGTAAAAAATGAAGAACAAACTATCTCAAGATGTTTAGAATCTGTTAAAGATATTGTAAATGAAATTATTATTATAGACACAGGTTCAACAGATAAAACCAAAGAAATTGTTAAAAAATATAATGCTAAAATTTATAATTTTAAGTGGATTGACGATTTTTCAGCTGCAAGAAATTTTGCTTTTTCAAAAGCTACTAAAAAATATATTTTATGGTTAGATGCCGACGACATAATAGAACAAAAAGATCAAAAAGAAATTTTACACTTAAAATCTACATTAGATACTAAAATAGATGCTGTTTCAATGAAATACAATTTAACTTTCGATACAGAAGGAAACCCAACATTTTCTGTTAAAAGATATCGATTAGTAAAACGAAATAAAAACTTTCAATGGTATGGTTTTGTACATGAGTATTTGGAAGTTTACGGTAATCTTATTGATAGCGATATTAGTATTACTCATAAAAAAGAAAAAATATATACAGATCGTAATTTAAAACTCTATCAAAAACATCTTGCAAGCGGAAAAAAATTTAGTCCACGTGATACATATTATTATGCAAATGAATGTAAAGATCATCAATTATATGAGATAGCTATTGAATGGTATACTAAATTTTTAGATGAAAAAAAAGGTTGGATTGAAGATAATATTCAGGCTTGCTTAAAAAGAACAGAATGTTATTTAAAACTAAGTAACACTGAGGGAGCACTATATTCTTCTTTACAATCATTTATATACGATAATCCACGAGGTGAAATTTGTTGTCAATTAGGTTCTATATTTTTAGAAAAAAATGAATATGATAAAGCTATTTATTGGTATCACACAGCTCTCAAAATTTCTAAACCAACTAATGCTCCTTTTTTAAAAGAACCTTGTTATACATGGTTACCACATCTTCAATTATGTATTTGTTATTATCGTATAAATAATAATGAAAAATCAATTTATCATAATGAACAAGCAGCAAAATTTGTACCTAATCATCCAAGTGTTAAATATAATATAGACTATTTCAATAATTTAAAATAAAAGAGGGGATAATAATGGAAAAAATTCAATGGGCTATAGAATTAGGAGCATCAGTGAATGGTAATACACCAGAAGAATTATTTCCAATACTTGAATATTATTATAAGCAAAATGATCATCTTAAAACTTGTTTAATTGCAAGTTTACTTCTTGAAATGGATCTATCACCTAATAAAAGAGAAGAAATTGAATTAAAATTATGTGTATGTGCTTATTATGCAAAATTACATAAAATCGGGAAAAAATATGCTGATAAACTTCTATTAAATTCTCCTGAAACTATTTTATATAAGGAAAATATTAAACATTTCGATAATTTCTTTAATCGTCATTATGATTATTGTTTATATATATGGCCAACTACATATAAAGTATTTATAGATGTTGTAAGGGCTTTAAAATGGAATTTAGAACAACAAGGTAATACAGTTAT
>NZ_ALBR01000137.1:0-24354 GCF_002081505.1 Bacillus sp. CDB3
ACATATCCCAACAAAAAAGAGCGAGTTATAGAACCCTATCATTTCTTTAAAGAATTCCTTCTAGAGGCAATCTGTATAGGGGATTCTTTTTACGCCCCTTTTGTAAGAATTGTGCTAAAATTAATGCAACGTACTCTTAAAATTAAATCATCCTTAGAATAGAGGCAAATTCTTTTAAAACATTTAACTATATAATAGGATGTGGTGAACATATGGATTTATGGTCTAATGGAGACACAATAAAATTCGTTAAAAGGGAAGTGCCCATATACCGAAAGAAAGGCAATGAATACATTTCAGATAGTCGATATATAATTGGCCTTCTGATAGAAGAAGAGATTGTAGTCCCTCACCCAGTCACAGACTTCCTTGATAAAAAGTACTATAATGAATCAGGTTCAATAAACAGCGAAAAAGCCGTTGCAGATACCTTGGTACAATTTCTTAACTATATACTCCATCAAAAGAGGAGCGGTCATTCAATATTTAAAGAAATTAGAGGTATTGCTGATTTACAATTATGCCATATGGAATCTTTTCTCGAGTATTGTGGAGAAAAAGGAAATCTAAGAGATACTGTTAAACGAAAAGAACATTACCTTCTACATTTTTATTACTTTTTTGGAATCCAAAAAAACGTTTTAAAGAATACACCTCCAATAAATAAACCAAACCATTCTAACAGTTTAAGTCATAACAAATCATACAGAAAAACAAGTACCTTCAATGTAAATCTCTATTATAAGAAGCCCAAACAACAAGACTATGACCTTGAAGTAATTAAGAAAAAAGATTTCCTAACCCAAAAGTGGACAACACCACAAGAAAAACAAGCCATACGTTTAAAAATAATAAGAGAATTTTTAATGATAGCGAAAATAGAGTTTCCTCATATAGCATTTGCAGTTTGCTTACAGATATTCGGTGGTTTACGTGCAGCCGAATGTATGAACCTTGATATAAATTCTGTATTATCTCAAAATAACTCACAATATGGGGAGAAAGGATTAATTTTAAATATTAGAGATAGACAACCAAATCTATTTCCTTTATATTCTCCTCAAAGTAACAACCAAGTAAAACGTCCACGGGATCAAGCTGTTTTACTAGATCCACTTGTTCCTTACTTATACAAAAAACATTTAGATTGGTTGAATAAAAAGCATCATTCAATAAAAAGGAAAAGGAAGTTTAAAAGTAATTTAGCTTTATTTATTAATAGCCGTGGGGAAGCAATGCAGACTCATACTTACCGAAATATATTCAATAATTTGAAACGTTTTTACTTAGGAATGTTAAAAAATACAAATGGGCGATATGAAGATTTTAAAGAGTTTCGTGAAACAAAATGGAGTACACACATCGGACGTGGTGCCTTTACTAACCTTTGCTTAGATGCTGGTTATAGTGCTGTACAAACTGCTATCTTAAGAGGAGATAGATCACCTCAAGCAATGTTAGACTACACCGATATTTTAACTGCAACAAGTAGCATTATACATGCAATTGATACTATATCTCCTAAATCTATTTATTCATCCTATGAATTTGAAGAAATCGAATTAAATAAAACATGGAAGGATGTCATGCACTTTGCTAATACAAATAACAGATACACAGGACTTACAGATTAAAGAAGCTTTAATTAGTAGTGAACAATTTGCAGAAAGAATTGGGTTAAACCCATCCGCACCTTTTTTTTCAAAATACCTGTATACACAAACACTAAGACATTTAGCCACTGCAAATATTCTAGATGTTTGGGAGACAAATGATACAAAACTTTTTCTGAATCAACATGAAGACTCTGCCTACCTAGCGAAACACATGTCTGGTAAACAAATAATGGATAACTGTAATATTTCTCCTCAAACATTAAGAAAACTATGTAAAACACATAATATTCCTCTACATAAATTCAACACAATATACAAAGATATTTTTATTCCACTAGAATTCATTGAAAAGTATATAACCGACGATAAATACATTACTGGATATGATTTATTAAGAATAAGCTCTATAGATAAAAAATCAAAAAAAATTTTTCCACGCCGGGCATTACTAAGTGTGATTAACAACATTCAAAAACACAATTTGAATAGCTTATTGGGTTACAAGGAACTTACAATACCTTTATATTTCAAAAATACACCTCAGCCTCAACACCATGTTTTTCTTCGTGAGAAAGTCATTAATTTTTTTGAGCAACATGTGAGTATCAACAAAGTATTAAATGAATTATCTATGAGGCGAAGCAACTTAGTCACCCTCTTGCCTAACATTAATATAGAAATATATACGCTTTATGGCAGTAGCCACGATGGCAAATTTATTTCAAAAAACGATTACCAATACTTACAGACATATAGAAAAGGAATTACCAGCGGAGGAAACGGCAGTTACGCTCAGCGCAATGACAAATATATTGAGTATAGGGAAAAGTATTATACAAAGAAGCAAGTAATGGATTACCTTTCACTCAGCAATGATTACATAAATATTGTATTAGATAGCTATAACATTAAGCCCGTAGAAATATTACAATACAAATTCAATAAAGATAAAACAAGTTTAATTTACTTTTTTCTAAAAGATGAAATTCATAAATTAATCGAAAAACAAACCCTTCTAAAACGTCAATATAAGCAAGAATATTACACAATCAAAGAAATCAAATTACTTATGGACAAAGATGGTTCCACTTCAAATTTTTTATATTCCTATATACCTAGAAACAACATTCAATCGACTGAGTGTCCCTCTATATTGATGGGTGTATTAAAAAGATACAATGGCAGTAAGAATTTGTTTCGGAAAGAAGATGTTCACGAATACTTATTAGATCGTAAAAACAGCAAAAACCTAATTAGTATCGAAATGGCCGACCCTTTTAAAGAGTTCATTTACAAAACAGAGATAATTTTACAAATTTCTTTCTCAAGAAAATTAATACGAACTAAAGACCTATGGTTTCAATATGTTCGAAAGCAATTACACGCTACCAAAACTTCAAATATTAGCATTTACATTAACCAACTCTCAAAAACAAGTTTCCATTTAGCAGATTTATTAACCAAAGAAATCTATAGTTATTCTGCATCATCCCTAAACAAATTATTTTTTGAAGAAAAATCAAATATACCTCGTACTTACCAGCGCATCCTATATCATTTTTGCAGAGAAGTTTACGATTCTATTTATGAAGTTACACAAAAAGCGCCTTACACACTCGACAAACTCACTAACCCTAATCACTTTTTAAACCAACGTAATATAGATTTATCTAGATATACTTATGAGGAGTACAAAGATTTATATAGATTTGTCAATGACTTATCTATACACAAACTTACTGCAATTCAAAATGTTGAATCTTTGCTTAAAGGAAACAAATACTGTAATTATGATAGTTATTGGCTATACATATTAATACAACTTACAAATAATTGGCGCCATGCAACAGTTATAACTCAAATTCCAGAAATAAACTTATCGAATACTTCTATTACAGACCTAGATTGGTTAAAACAAAATAATCCTTCAATAGATGATGCCAACTCTATAATCTTCCAAGTAGGTCGTTATGTAAAAAAAATCCACAAAACTGGCGCAGACAGTATTTTTCGGATTGCCGATCCTTTGAAAATCGCTTTTGCAACAGCCATAAGTATTTGTCAATTACGCGCAAATGCTTATCATATCGTTACTCCAAGTTCAAATCAAAAAAACACAGTGCCTAAGACTTCCCCAAAAGATGTAGGTGCTTTAATATGGCTTAAAACTCGTCATATAGTTCAACCAAGACATACAGCACATAAAGTCTTTTTTAAACATTTCAAACATGAATTTAAATTTTCTAACCGAAAAATGAATCGTACGCTTACTACTTTGATTTGGTCGGTATTAAGATCTTTAGACGCCGCTAGGGTCTCAAGGTCTCACTTTAATGAAAATTCAACGATGCACTACATTAAATTAGATGAAAAGCAACTTACTCATTTAATAGAGCAAATCTTTGAAAGGAATTCCTTCGGCTATATAACTCAGCTATTAACCAACAAATTATTTGATGGATTAAATATTGAAAAAAATGTAGAAACACAAAAAATGCTAGAGTTAACAAAGAGGTTTGGTGATGTTCAAAAAATAGAGGTTTCTTCTGGTCTTATAGATCGTCTAGCAACTGAACAATGGGAAGTTATAGATTTAATAAACAGCTTAAAAAAAGAGGAAATTCAACATCTACTCTCTCAAGCAACGGCCAATACATTATATTCTAAACAAGAATATTACCAATGTGTCTTTTCCCGCTGCAAATATGACGATATAACCAATAATAGAGACTGCACCTGTTGTCCATTTTCTATTGTTAATGTATATGCCTTATCAAATTTAATGGACACGTATCTAAAAGGAATTCATCATATAATTTCTCATTTTAATAGCGCAAAAGAAGGAGAAAAGAAAAAAATGGCCAATCATTTCTACTTACTCTGGCTACAAGTTCAATCAGCTAAACTACAGTTTGGTGATTTAATATATGATTTTGTTGAAGGTGGCAAAGAGAAATTCTCGCTCCTTTCTCAACAATTACCAAAGACTAAAGAATATTTGACAGACGGTGTCTATTAAATACAATTGCATAGCGGAGGAGGATTTGCTTGTTAAAAATTAATGATAAAGTTTTAGAAGACCTTTCAACCCTTGATAATGCATTTGATATTAATAAAAATATTATAGAGGCTCAACAATTATTTAACGAGTATTTCGATATAAAATCTTTTAACCAAACAAAAGATTTCGAAAGTAACATCTGGTCATTCACTGAATTAGTCAATGGTCAAACTTATTATTTCAACTTTGAATCTTTTCAACCATTGCTTAAGTTCAATAGTAATTTAGTAATTAGTGAATGTATACTAGCTTTAAAATGTTGGATTATTTTACATCTAAATTCTAAGTCCCCCTCAGTAACATATAAACTTTTTAGCAATCTATATTCTATTTGTCGACTAACAAAAGGGTTTCAAACGAACTACGAAAAGTTAATCCAATTAATTAACTCTGGTAAAGTCTATAGTAGAAAAAACTCTAAAAGCAATGACTATGTAACCAAAACTGTCGCTCCAGAAACCATACTACGGTTTATAAATAGTTTTCTTAGCTTTTCAAAATTTTATACAGATCTCCCTATAGATCCGCATTACATTCAGATACTAGAAGATGAAAGAGCTAAAATAAAATCATCTAACAGCAATCGTGATTTGCCTCCACCAAAAGATATCTTAGTCTTTAAAGACTGTATAGAATATTTTTTTATAACCCACCAAGACAAGATAACAGACAAATTAAAATTCAATAAACTGACTAAATTCTTTCCAGTCATCCTATGGTGGGATATAACATCCATTATACCAATGCGCCCTAGTGAATTTTGTTTAATTAAGAGAGATTGTCTCTCTCTTACAGAGAATACCCTAACCTTCCCTCGTCTTAAACAAAAACGAAATAAAAAAAACAGAACTGAACTAACATACGACACATTACCAATTCCAAAAGAATTACATAGTAAAATTATACAATATTTACGACTAACATCAGAATATGAATCGTCCGAATACCTAATATCTTTCGAAGCCTTTAAGGAATTAACATTAAAGAACATAAAGAGCTCTATAAACTATGAACAAAAAATATTTACTCGAGAATATTTACAAAAATTAATTGAATGTTTTTATATGGAGGTTATTAAAGAGGAATATAACTTAGAGATTAGCAATCAACTTAAACCCGGTGACTTAAGACATATAGCCATCATATCACTAATGATGCAAGGATATGACCGAGTCGAGATTGAGAGGCTGGCAGGCCACTTTGACCTTAACACACAATATTCTTATGGAAACCATATGAAATTTTGGATCGACACAGATATACAAAGATTAACAAACCAATTTATATTACAAAATACAGAAAACTTCGTGTCACCACAAGGTGTTCAAGAATATGAAAAACTACTCGATGAAATTGCTTATAGTGAATTTAACACCTACAGTCATGATACATCTAGTAATTTTATCGAATTAAACCTGGGTTATTGTAAAGATACAACAATGCCCTGTCCCTCATTCAATTGGAACTTTACAGGGTGTTATTTCTGCAAACATTGGGGTATATCACTACATGATTTGCAAGAAAAACGAGAATTGATTATTAAAGAAATTAGTGTAATTTATAACAGTCTCCAAAAAAAGATTAATTACTTAGTAGGACTATATAATTTACACCATTTAGATGAATTCGGAAAAATTAATCCTGAATTAAAAACTGAGCTAAGGACAACATTTGACAAAATAGAATACGACAAAACTTCTCTCGCAAAATTACAATACCTATTAGGAGTGGAGATTGATGAACTTAAATAAAGGACCTGGCAGACCAAAAAAATATGAAATCAATGAAAAGCTTAAGCAAGAGATATTATATTTACTTAGAATTTATAACCAAAACCACAATCCTTACCCTCAAATAAAATATAAACATATTTGGGAATATGCCACTAATCTTTATGAACAAGGGGAATTCTCTATCAAAACGAGCTATGACTTTTGGAAAAAGAAAGATCGTACCGGCCGTCAGCTAGTCGATACAGTTAATACTATACAGTCACAAAAAGTTTCTATTTCTCAATCGATAGAACTAGACTTAATTGATATTAAAGAATTGATTGATAAGTATGGGGGGAAAAACAAAGAGTTACTGTGGGAGTATTTAGAGCCTTATGATAAACACCTGTACAATATTGCTTCAAAAATTAAACAATTGGAAGATAAAAATAATAAATTACAAAATAAATTAAATAAACAAGAATTGGCCATTCAGACTCTGAAACAAAAAAATTATAGAATTCAAAAATCATTATTAGCCATGTTTACTTATAGTAACAAAGAAAATGAACTCGTAAATATGCTAAATACAGGTAACTCTAAATCACAAATCATAAACTTAGCACTACAAGACACCTTTGAAAATCCAACATCATTTATGCAAGAATTAGAAAAGCATTTAGATTCTCAAGCTATAAAACATTTAAATCCTTCTAAAGTAATTCCTTTACATTCAAAAAACAAAAATCCAGACAATCCCCCAGAGTATGATCTATGAAATAGATATAATAACTTTGTTATATCTCACTGTTTGTAGTTTTTAAAGATTATTTTATAAAAGTGATAAACACAAATAACACCACCGGCATTCACGAAAAGTGTTATTTGTGTTTATAGTCTTCTAATCAAACAACGCTATTGCCTCTGCAAATTAGACTCTTCTTTATGAATAATATATCATTGTCCCAAACGTTTGCTTCTCCCTTGAGGTTGCCCATATCTTAACCAATCATATAAATGGGGGCTTCATTTCAAAATAATGTCCATAAAATAAAAAAGTCTCAAAAACATATGTTTTTGAGACTTAGACAAATTATACATACAAACGTTTCAATACTTGCTTCATTTCTGGTTTGATATTAATGATTGAACGTATTTCTTTTACTTTTTGTTCCGCTTCTTCTACGTTAGATGCGTGCCCTAATTCTACTAATAATCCGGTTGCAACCGTACCTGTACGATTTCGTCCACCAGAGCAATGGAAAAATACTTTTTCCCCTCGCTCTACAGCTTCTTTAACGGCTCCAATTGCATTTTTAACAGATTCATCTTCCCCTTCTACACCTTCTACAATTGGGTAAGCATGTCGCTTAGCTTCAACTGGAAATCCTTCTGGTTCTTGTCCTCCAGAACGTAAGTCAAACACTTCTGTAACTCCATGCTTTTTTACTGCGTCTTGTATAGCGTCTACTCCACCAATATATACTTTTCCTTTTACAAGTTCGTGATAGTTCGTCATGTTTGTTAGTCTCCTTTAGTTTATAATTTAGCAGCAGTTAGATCCACCACTGATAACAAGACCTGCACCTTGTTGATCTTCTACATAGTCTAGTGTTAGTGTATTTACAATTTCAGCTACCTTTGGATCCATAGCAACTTGAATACCGTTTACTGTTTCTGTGACATCATTTTCTTGTGCTTCACCTAAATTAATACCGTAACTAGGGCCACAGCATCCAGCACCATCAAATGTAAAACGTAATGTTGAAACACCGTTTTCTTTCATAGCAGTCTCAATAAACTCTTTTGCTTTATCTGTAATATTCATTTTAACTTCCCCCGTTTTATAAAGATTGACTCCAATCATGCACAGCATGATTTTCTAAGAAGCGTTCAGAATCCAATGCAGCCATACAACCAGTTCCTGCAGCCGTAATTGCCTGACGATACTTATGGTCTTGCACATCACCACATGCAAATACTCCTGGTATATTTGTTTCTGTTGTGCCTGGTTTTACAACAATATAACCAGCTTCATCTATCTCTACTTGACCATTTAAAAATTCTGTATTTGGACGATGGCCAATCGCAATGAAAATACCGTCCGTTTCAATTATTTCTTCTTCACCGGTTTCGTTATCTTTCACTTTTAGACCTGTAACTTTCCCATCTGCTATTACTTCTATCGGTGTCTTATTTAATCCCCAAGTAATTTTCTCGTTTGCTTTTGCACGATCTTGCATAATTTTAGATGCACGTAGTTCATCTCTACGATGTACAATATGAACTTCTGTTGCAAACTTTGTTAGGAAGTTTGCTTCTTCCATTGCAGAGTCTCCACCACCAACTACAATGACTTTTTTACCACGATAGAAGAATCCATCACATGTTGCACAAGTTCCTACTCCACGACCCATCTGTTCTTTCTCTCCTGGAATCCCTAGCAGTTTAGCAGAAGCACCTGTAGAAACAATAATAGCTTCCGCTTCTATCTCTCCCATTCCAGTTACAGTAATTTTAAATGGTCGCTGAGATACATCCACTTTTTCTACCCAACCATTTTTAAACTCCGCACCAAATCGTCCTGCTTGTTTCCTCATATTTTCCATTAGCTCTGGTCCCATAATACCATCAGGGAACCCTGGGAAATTCTCTACTTCCGTTGTTGTAGTTAATTGTCCACCTGGCTGAGTTCCTTCAATAATAAGTGGATTCATATTCGCACGTGCTAAGTAGATAGCTGCTGTTAATCCGGCTGGTCCTGTTCCTAAAATAACGACTTTATGCATAGTGAATACCTCCTAATGAACAATTATTGAACTGTCAATTCTTTTAGTTTCTCATATCCAATAACATCTTCTGATTGCCAAGGAATAATTACACAATTATGTTGTGATTCTTTTTGAACTTCTTGAATCCATGGGACTTCAGATTGTGATCGTCCCTTTAGTACTGGGTCTATCGTATGCGTTGCATAAAAGCTTTGATTAATTACCCACCATTTCGGATGAATTTCTGCACGTTTTAAGTCTCCTTGTAGACGGCTTGCTTCATGAACTGGTGTCGCTTCTGCAAGCGTTACAATTACAACACTTGTTTCTTCCGGATTACGCAAACGTGGTAATAAGTTCTTCACAGACTGTGGTACTTCACCGGAAGAACGTGCAATTTCCTTATGATACGTTTGTGCCGCATCCAACAACAATAACGTATGACCCGTTGGCGCTGTATCAATAACTACAATTTCATCATTTGCTATTTCAACAATATCCGCTAAAGCTCGGAAAACTGCGATTTCTTCTGTACAAGGAGAACGTAAATCTTCTTCTAAATACGCTAAACCTTCTTCGTCAACCGTATCTTTTGCTTGCTCTATAACTTCCTTACGATAGTTTTCAACTTCTACTTTTGGATCAATTCGACTTATCGTAATATTCCCTTGTTCCCCATGCATAACATAATCAATATGTGCTGCTGGATCCGTCGTAGTTAAATGTACACGATGCCCTTTTTCAGCAAGACCAACTGCAATGGCTGAAGCTACAGTTGTTTTTCCTACTCCACCTTTTCCCATTGTAAAAATAACTCTTTTTCCTGTCTCAGAAAGATCTGCAATCAAGTTTTGCAGAGGAGGTATAGCAATTTCTTCTTGTATCTCATCTAAAATTGAGAGACTTTCAATTGGCCGAACCAACTTTCTCATATTCTCTATTCCAGTAACATTAAATGGCACTAATGGAAGTTCATAAGCTGGAAGACCTTTTAGCTCTTCTGACATGTTTTCTAATGCACGTACTTGTCTCGTAAACAAAGCTTTAGAAATAGCATCATTTTGCACATAATTCGTTAAAACACCATTTATAAGCAAATATTGATTGTTAACTCCAATTTCTTTTAATTCTTTGGCTGCACGCCCTGCTTCTTGCAACGGTGAACTATCAGGACGTGTCACAAGCAATAACATTGTTTGGTTCGGATTAGATAGTGCCTGAACCGTTTGACTATATAACTCTTTTTTATCTCCAAGCCCTGCTAATGGTCCCAAACAAGAAGCTCCATGAGTACTTTCTTCCAGGAAACCACTCCAAGCCGTAGGAAGTTGAAGAAGACGTAACGTATGACCTGTTGGTGCTGTATCAAATATAATGTGATCAAATTTCGATGTTAATTCTTTATTTGTAAGTAACGTAGAAAATTCATCAAATGCGGCCATTTCTACTGTGCAAGCTCCAGACAATTGCTCTTCCATCGTTGCAATAACAGCATCAGGAAGCTTTCCACGGTATGGACCAACAACACGTTCTTTATATTCATAGGCTGCTGTTTCAGGATCTAAGTTTGCTACTTGTAGATTTGGTACACTTGGAATTTCTTTCGGTTTATTTGTAAGTTCTATTTCGAAAACATCTTGTAAATTAGAAGCTGGGTCAGTACTTATTAATAAGACTTGTTTCCCCATATCAGCTAATGTAATAGCCGTTGCACATGCAGTAGATGTTTTGCCTACTCCGCCTTTACCAGTAAAGAACAAAAATGGTGTGAATGCTATTGTGTTTGGGTTATATAAGTTTGTCATTGCCTTTCACTTCTTTCTCTATTTTTTCACGTTTAACTTTAAACGTACGACTGGCTTTTGACTCAACTCTTCTTCTGTTACATCTGTTAGTTGTGTAAGTTCTTCATTTGTCAGGTGACTTTTTTCTTTTACTACTTTTCCATCTACCAAAGTTACAGGCAATACGTCTGGTCCTTTATCTGTTAATAGTTGACTGATAACAACATTATTGGCAAATGCATCTGGTTCACTTGCCAAATTATAACGTGTCACATCAATTCCTTTATTCTTTAAGTTGTTAACAGCAACTGATACACGAATTAACTCTGGGTCAACACTCGGTCCGCAAACCCCAGTAGAACAACACATTGCAGGATCAAAAATTTCTATCTTCTTCATCTTTGATTTCTTCCCTTCTTTACAAAAGAAGCCGAGAAAAAGATTCTCGGCTACAAATATTTAGTTTTCAATTATTCTCCTGTTTCAGCGAATTTTTTGATACGTTCGCCAATCTCATCACGAACTTTTTGGAATACAGACCACTCTTGACCAGCTGGATCATCAAATCCCCAATGAACTCGTTTTACATGTGGTGGCGTTGTTGGACATACATCATTTGCGTGACCACAAAGTGTTACAACAAGATCCGCCTTATCTAAAATGTCACGGTCAATGGTAACAGATGTTTGATCTGTGATATCAATGTCTACTTCGTTCATTGCTTTAATTGCATTGGGATTTACTCCATGCGCTTCAATACCAGCAGAAAGTACATTCCATTTGTCACCTAAATATTTTTTGCCCCAAGCTTCTGCCATTTGGCTACGACAAGAGTTTCCTGTGCATAAGAAGTAAATTGTTTTTTGTTTTCCATGATAATTCCACCTTTTTTATGAATATTTATTTTGGTTGTGTTTGAAAGTATTTACGCTGGAACCAGAGTGCTACATTTACGAGAGCAATCATTACTGGTACCTCAACTAAAGGTCCGATAACTGCTGCAAACGCTGCACCAGACTGAATTCCAAATACCCCTACAGCTACAGCGATTGCTAATTCAAAATTATTACTACCAGCTGTAAATGCTAATGTTGTTGATACCCCATAACTTGCACCCACTTTTTTGCCCATATAGAAGGAGACAAAAAACATGATTACAAAATAAATGAGTAATGGAATTGCAATACGTACAACATCAAATGGTACGCTAACAATGACCTCTCCTTTTAATGAGAACATCACAACAATTGTAAATAACAATGCGATTAATGTGATTGGACTAATCTTTGGTATAAGTACTTTTTCATACCACTCTCGGCCTTTTGTTTTTACAAAGATAAAACGTGTTAACATTCCTGCAATAAACGGAATTCCTAAGTAAATAAAGACTGATTTTGCAACCTCTGCCATTGTAATATCTACAACAGCTCCTTCAATTCCTAGCCATTCTGGAATGACTGTTACAAACACATAAGCGTATACTGAGAAAAATAACATTTGGAATACAGAGTTAAAAGCAACTAATCCTGCCGCATACTCCGTATCACCTTTTGCTAGGTCGTTCCAAACGATAACCATTGCAATACAACGAGCTAGGCCAATCATGATTAATCCCACCATATATTCTGGCTTATCTGGCAGGAATATAACAGCCAAGGCGAACATTAATACAGGTCCAATAATCCAGTTTTGCACCAGTGATAATATCAATACTTTTACATCTTTAAAAACGCGCCCCATTTCTTCGTAGCGAACTTTCGCAAGTGGTGGGTACATCATTAAAATTAATCCAATCGCAAGTGGGATAGAAGTTGTTCCTACTTGTAAGCTATTCATTCCCTCAACAAATCCAGGGGATAGATAGCCAACTCCAATTCCTACTGCCATCGCAAGAAAAATCCAAAGGGTTAGATATCGATCTAGGAAAGACAGACGTTTTTTCCCCGTGTTGCTCATCCTTCTCACTTCCCTTTCTGACTATTTATTAACAACCACACCGGAGTGTAGGATTGCTCTTCTCAATTTGTTTAATTTTCTCTGTTTGGTCTGGTACATGCGCTAAAACATCTTCTAAAATTGTGTATAAATCACTTGCTTGATTTAAAGAATAATAAATCCACTGACCTCTCCGCTCTTCTTGTACTAAACCTAAATCCTTTAATTTCCTAAGATGCTGACTAATAGAAGGCTGACTCATATCAAATACTTCAAGTAATTCACATACACAACACTCACGTTGTTTGAGAATTGATACTATTGTTAGCCTTGTTTTGTCTCCTAGTAGCTTTAATAACTGTGACACTCTTGTTAATTCTATAACCGTTTTTTCCATATCTATACCTCCTTTTCATAATTGCATAAGCATATACTTATATGTTGAGTAAAAATTAAACGTAATATTCATTAAATGGATTCATATTTAATTTTCTCTCCCTCTTGAAATAAGTATATAATTAACCGCTTATATATTCAACTGAAAAGCTCATTTTTTACAAAACCTTTACAATACTTCTTTACAGCGTATTCTTACAGACCGTTGTATCTCTTTCCACATAACAGGTATAAAAGGAAACCGAATGGTCCTGTTAAAAAAACAGCAACTAACCATACTACATAATGATTTCTACTCATTTTATGCTGTTGATACTCTAATGTGATATATGTACACATAAAAATGATTAGTAGGTATATCCCCACAATAAATAATTGATCAATCAAAAATATCCCCCCTTTTTATACATTAGCTCATCCCTTTTGCAACGATTATTTTGGGAATTCTTCCCTATAACAATAACATAAGTATATAGTTATATACCTAATAATTTATTTTTTCTATTCATGGCTTGACACTAAAATCCACACTAATATTGGGGTACAGCCGAGATACGTGTAAAAACAGATCACAAGGATACATTATTTACCAATGAGTGTTTTTTTAAGATATTTGTAACATAAACGTTCCGTTTTTGTTACAAGGGAGAGTACATTTTTATTTTGAAAACAAAAAAACCACCAAATAAAATGGTAGTTTAAAACACAATTATTAATTTTATAATAGTGATATTAGTGTACCACCAACAGCACCCGCCACTACAATAACCCAAGGTGGTAATTTCCAATACACTAACATACTAAATAATATGGCAGCGAAAGCAAAATCAACAGGTTGTAAGATTGCACTAGTCCAAATCGGATGATAGAAAGCTGAGATTAAAATGCCGACTACTGCCGCATTTACCCCCATTAAAGCACCTTTGATTTTAGGATTTCGTCTTAGTTGATCCCAAAACGGTAATGTGCCTAAAATAAGAAGAAATGCTGGTAAGAAAATAGCTACAGTTGCCAATAATCCACCTTGCCATCCACCAATAACAGCACCAATATACGCTGCAAATGTAAACAATGGTCCAGGTACAGCTTGAGTAGCACCGTAACCAGCTAAAAATGACGCTTCATCCATCCAGCCCGTAGGTACAAATTCACGTTCCAGTAACGGTAACACAACATGACCTCCACCAAAAACTAAAGAACCTGCGCGATAAAAACTATCAAACATTGCAATCCAATTTAACGATGTAACCTCTCTTAGAATTGGAAGGGAAATAAGTAATCCAAAAAATAGTGATAAACAAATTACTCCTAACTTTCTGGAGATTGGGAAACTTAGTTTCGCTTCATCGTTATCCGCATGATTTTTATAGATAAGATAACCCACTAGCCCCGATAATACAATTACACCAACTTGTGTGAAAGCTGTTTGCCATAATAACGTTCCAACTAAAGCAAATAATGCAATTGATTTACGTTGTAAATCTGGTGTCAACTTTTGAGCCATTCCTAAAATCGCATGTGCTACTACTACAACCGCTACGATTTTTAGCCCATGAATCCAACTAACATCTCCGATGTTTAAACCTTGTAAAACTAATGCAAATATGATTAATACAATAACAGAAGGAAGAGTAAAACCTATAAAAGCAAGAATTCCTCCTAATACACCTGCACGCATTACACCAATACCAATACCAACTTGACTACTAGCAGGGCCAGGTAAAAACTGACATAACGCAACTAAATCCGCATAACTTTTTTCATCCATCCATTTTCTTTTGCGAACATACTCTTCGTGAAAGTAACCAAGATGTGCTATTGGCCCCCCGAAAGATGTAAGTCCAAGTCGTATAGAAACTAGCAGTACTTCTAATAAAATCTTAAATCTGCTTTGCTGTGTTGTATGATTCATTCTACACGTCCTTTCTTATTAGTCTTTAATTTCTTTAAAAAGTTCGTATGCTTTCTTTCGTGCTTCCACTAGAACATCTCGTCCTTTTTCAGTAGCTGTATAATACTTTCTGATTTTCCCAGCTACATTACGATCCTCTTTATTCAAAAGACCATCACTTTCCATCGCATGAAGAATAGGGTATAAGGTTCCAGGACTTATAGTATAGCCATGTTCCCTCAGTTCTTCTAACATCCATGCACCAAAAATGGGATGTTCCTTAGCATGATGTAAAATGTGGATTTGGATAAACCCTAAAAATAACTTTCTTAATAATTTATCCTCCAAGTTTTCCTCCTCCTATAGCATCAAAATCGAAAATCAATATCGAACTTCGTTATTAATTTATCATTGACATATAACTTTTTCAATTAATTATAAAATAATTTACAAAGCCTTTACAAAGTAATGATTCCGTATTATTTAAGCATTCATCCGTAATACATTCAAAGATAACCAAAAAGTCACTTTCCTCAGCGTACAGGAAAGTGACTTTTTCATGGTTAAAATTTTCTTATTGAACAAAAGCTTGTTTTTCTTATTCAGTTTTCTAAATATCTATATAAAGTTGATTTACTGATTCCAGTTTCTTCTCGTATTTCAGCCAAACTATAGTTACCACTTTGATACATTACAATAGCACGCTTTACATTCTCATCAGGTTTTCTAGGACGTCCTGTTGTCACTCCCTTTTGTTTCGCTTCATACAAACCCTTTTTCGTTTTTTCACTAATTACATCACTTTGAAAATCAACAAGATGTTTTACAATATCTCCAAAATGATACCCATTTGTATGACTCGTATCAATATCTTCTTGAACAAAGTAAATGTAAGCACCTTTATTATCAATGACTTGTAATAACTCAACAAGATGACGTGTTGAATCAGCTAATGTGAATAGTTTTGTAACAACAATTTTATCATCTTGTTTTAGGTTATCTATCATATTTTTAAGTTGTACTCTTTTTTTTGCCGATGAATGTTCCTCTGAGATAATCATCGTACAATTACATTTCTCTAAGCTTTTGAGTTGTTCTTCACATTTCAAGTCGTCTTGATATGGTCTCATATATCCGATTAACATACATGCTCTCCTAACAATTTAGACGTTTCTTTTATCATACCATAACTTGGAGTTGTAAAATCAGTATCAAAAAGGTTCCTTTTTGGGACGATAAGTGTTAGACTGTTTTTATTAAATCGTGAACGCGGCTTTTATGAGACTTAAAAGCCACAAAATAAATGATATGAGGTGTATAAAACAGTGGTAGAAAAATTAAAAACAGAATGGTTTTCAAATGTTAGGGCTGATATCCTTGCGGGGATTGTAGTTGCACTAGCATTAATTCCAGAGGCGATCGCATTTTCCATTATTGCAGGTGTAGATCCGATGGTGGGATTATATGCATCCTTTTGTATTGCAGTGATTATTGCCTTTGTAGGTGGTCGTCCTGGAATGATTTCAGCAGCAACCGGTGCAATGGCATTACTTATGGTTCCTTTAGTAAAAGAGCACGGGCTAAATTATTTATTAGCAGCAACAATTTTAACAGGTGTTATCCAAATTATTTTTGGGGTATGTAAAGTAGCACGATTAATGAAATTTATCCCACGTGCTGTCATGATTGGTTTTGTTAATGCTTTAGCAATTTTAATTTTTATGGCTCAAGTACCACATTTTATTGGCATTTCTAATCTGACATATGTATTTGTAGCAATTACATTAGCAATTGTCTATATTGTACCGCGATTTATTAAATCAATTCCAGCTCCATTAATAGCGATTGTATTATTAACAGCTATTGCGATTTATATGCATTTAGACTTACGAACTGTCGGTGACTTAGGAGCAATTACAAGAACATTACCATCGTTCTTTATTCCAGACGTACCATTTACATTTGAAACACTACAAATTATTCTCCCTTATTCAATTGCGTTAGCAATTGTAGGATTATTAGAGTCTTTACTAACAGCATCCATTGTAGATGATATGACAGGAACCGATAGCAATAAGAATCGAGAATCAAGAGGTCAAGGAATCGCCAATGTTATCAATGGTTTCTTTGGTGGGATGGCAGGTTGTGCAATGATTGGGCAATCGGTAATCAACGTAAAATCTGGTGGACGTGGTAGATTGTCTACACTAATTGCAGGATTGTTTTTAATGTTTCTCATTATCGTATTAGGAGATCTAGTTGTACAAATTCCAATGCCTGTTCTTGTAGGAATTATGATTATGGTATCAATTGGCACATTTGATTGGTCTTCCTTCTCTTATCTAGTGAAAGCACCTAAAAGTGATGCAGCAGTTATGTTAGTAACAGTTATTATTGTCGTTGCAACACACGATTTATCAAAAGGTGTAATTGCTGGTGTATTACTAAGTGCTATATTCTTTGTTGCTAAAATCTCAAAAATAAAAGTTACAAAACAACAAGATGGCTCAAATATGATATTTGATGTGGATGGTCAATTATTCTTTGCATCTGTAGAAGGATTCGTAGAATCCTTTGATTTCAATGTTAAAAATAGAAGCATTGTCATTGACTTCTCAAATACCCATGTTTGGGATGATTCAGCAGTCGGAGCTATCGACAAAGTGGTTATTAAGTACCAAGAAAATCAAAATATTGTTACCATTAAAAACCTAAATTCTTCTAGTAAGAAACTCGTAGAAAAATTAGCAGTATATAATAACCCAAATAGAAAAGCTTCTTCACATTAATTCATGATTAGGAGTGGAAAATATGTATAAAAAAAATCCTATTAGCTGTAGATGGCTCTGAACATTCCTTGCGTGCTACTCAAGAAGCAATGAAAATTGCATCCTTAGCTAATGAATGCACAGTTGAAATTGTATTTGTAGTCGATTATGCAAAAGCAAAGAATGAAGTTATTCATGCACAAGGGAAAGAAGAATTAGAGTTATCCCGTCGTAAGAGACTTTTACCAATTGAGGAAAAATTAAAAGCAAATCGTATTTCTTATGAAGTTAAAATATTACATGGTGAACCAGGTCCAACCATTGTAGACCATGCGAATAAAGGTCATTTCGAATTAGTGGTACTTGGTAGTCGGGGACTCAATGCGTTGCAAGAAATGGTACTAGGAAGTGTGAGCCATAAAGTAGCTAAAAGGGTTCAATGTCCAGTACTGATTGTAAAATAATATATTTTTTGTATGATTCCTGATTTTGAAGTTACTTATTCAAAATCAGGAATTTTTATCATAAAGGAAGCTTGAAATATTTCGATATATAAGGAGTTGGCACATGAAAACACTACAAAGTGGAAAAACAAAGATTTTTGCTTTAGGTGGCCTTGGAGAGATTGGAAAGAACATGTATGTCATTGAGTATGAAGATGAAATCATCATTGTAGATGCTGGATTTAAATTTCCTGAATCTGAACTATTAGGTATCGATTATGTTATCCCCGATTATACGTATCTAGAAAGAAACAAAGATAAAATAAAAGGATTATTCATCACACACGGACATGAAGATCATATTGGCGGGGTTCCCTTTTTATTTAAACGCATACAAGTACCGATTTATGCTGGGAAACTAGCTGCAGCATTAATTAAAAGTAAATTTGAAGAACATAATATCCGCCATGTTGAAATAAAAAATATATTGGATGAAACAGAAGTTGAATTTCAACACACGAAAGTACGTTTTTACCGAACAACACATAGTATTCCTGACGCATTTGGTATAGTAGTAACCACTCCAAACGGAAATGTTGTACATACTGGTGATTTTAAATTCGATTTTACACCCGTTGGTACAGAGGCGAACCTACACAAAATTGCTGAAATCGGAAAAGAAGGTGTATTGTGTTTACTATCTGACAGTACAAATAGTGAAGTTCCTGGCTTTTCAATGTCAGAAAAAAAGGTCGGACAATCCGTAAAGGAAATCTTTTCAGAGGCACAAGGACGTATCTTATTTGCCACTTTTGCATCTAACGTTCACAGATTGCAACAGGTTGTAGAGGCTTCTATTTTGTATAATCGTAAAATTGCAGTTGTAGGAAGAAGTATGGAAAAAACAATTCAAATAGGAAGAAACTTAGGATATATCCAAGCTCCAGAGGACATATTCGTTGGTGTACATGAAATCAATCATATTCCCAGTCATCAAGTAACTATCATATGTACAGGAAGCCAAGGGGAGCCAATGGCTGCATTATCAAGGATTGCATACAGTAATCACCGACAAATTCAAATTATTCCAGGGGATACGGTTGTCCTTTCTTCCTCTCCGATTCCAGGGAATGTGTTAAGCGTTAACAGAAATATTAATCAACTATATCGAGTAGGTGCAAATGTAATTCATCATAAAATAAGTGATATTCATACATCTGGTCATGGAGCACAAGAAGAACAAAAATTGATGCTCTCACTTTTAAAGCCAAAATATTTCATGCCTATTCATGGAGAATATCGTATGTTAAAAAAGCATGTAGAATTAGCTGTAGAATGTGGTGTTCCTATAGATAATTGCTTTGTTATGGATAATGGGCAAGTATTAGAAATATCCAAAGGAGAAGCTAGAATTAGTAGTAAAACCATACCTTCTCAAGCTGTGTATGTAGATGGAAGTGGTATTGGTGATATCGGAAACATTGTTTTACGTGACCGTAGAATTCTATCTGAAGAAGGAATCATTATTATAAGCCTGAATTTAGATTGTAAACAAAAGCGATTAGTATCGCAGCCGGCGATTGTTACAAGGGGATTTGTATATATGCGTGGATCAGAAGAACTCATGAAGAAAATAGAAGAGATTGTAGAAGATTGTATATGTAATTTACTAAATGAAGGGATAATAAATTGGGCACAAATAAAACAAACACTTGTAGACGTATTGAATCCATTCTTATATTCCAAAACCGGGCGTCGTCCAATGCTTCTTCCAATCATTATGGAAGTTTAAAAAGAAAAACATTTATTAATAATTCCTAATTTATTTTTAAGAATGCCAACAAGTCCAGTTCTAAACTATTAAGATACTAGATTAATAAAGATCAAAAACCAGTGATTAAGTGACATCAATGGTTTTTGATCTTGGATTTGAAATCATTGCAATATTAGCCTAATAATTTCTCCATAATCATCACATCAACATGCTCTCCGTCCATGATTCCCTGTTTTTCAAATACTCCTACTTCCCGATAACCCATTTTACGATATAATCCTTGCCCAAGATTATTAAAAGAAAAAGTAAATAAAATAAATTTATAAAATTCATTTTGCTGTCCATTTTTTTCTAAAGCTAAAAGTAAATGCTGTCCCAAACCTTTCCCTCTATATTCTCTTTTTATGTATATAGATAATTCTCCTACTCCACGGTAGGCGCATCGATGACTGTATGGATTAATGGAAGCCCAGCCAATGATATGAGAACTCCCTTCCATGACAAGTACTGAATATCTTTTTTTTCGTTGAAATAGCCATTCCATCACATATTTAACTGTTTTTATTTCTGTCTCTAAAGTTGCAATACGATCCTCGATACCCTCATTATAAATATTCGTAATTTCTCGTACATCTTTTTCGGTTGCTTTTCTAATCTTCATACTTACCTCCTCCTAAATCTCCCTTACCCTACTTTTGATTTTGGACTTAATTTACGCAATTTAAGGAATATTAACCGAATCCCCAGTAAATTATGGTGTTACTTTCATTCTCTAATACATTCATTTTTCTAAGTAGCTTATTAGCTTTCTCACAACAAATTTAGCATCCGCCCCAACTCCCCTTAATGTTGCAGAAGAAAACGAACGTTGACCTTCCAAACCAACATAATATACCCCTTGAACTTCTGTACTTACACCACCTATTTGTAGTGGTCTTCCTTCTGAGTCCAGTGCGCCAATAGCATTGAAGTAAGAGAGATTAGGATGATAGCCCGTTGCAAAAATGACCGTATCGATTGGCTCCTTCTTCCCATCAGGCCAAACTACACCATCAGTGTAAAAAGATGTAAACATAGGCCTTTGATCTGGATTCCCCCCTAGCTAATCGTTCCTTGTAATCACCTAAATCGATGACTCCACCTGAACTCGGTGCTGTTTTTCCAAATCGCCAAAACGGAAAGGTATCTATGCCTAATACCTTAAGCCAAAAATGTAAGTCCTTCCCCCACACTTTTTGTTTCATAAGTCGAACAGGCTTTCGTACAGCTAAAGATACTTTACTTACATCGGCCAGTTCGAGCGCAATTTGGACAGCTGAATTTCTCCGCCCCACCACCACTACTCTTTGATTAATATAATGATTCGGACTCCGATACATAGCCGAATGTATAATATTCCCCTTGAATTTCTCTTGATCCGTTATTATCGGATTAGACGGACTGTGAAAAGAACCAGTTGCATTTATAATAGTTCTAGCCTGAAATATCTCTCCAGACCCTGTTAGAACTTTAAATATTTCGTCTTCTTTTTCTACAGATTCTACTCGCTGACTTAACATAACTGGTAGCTGAAAATTGTCCACATAATTTTGCAAGTAACCAATTACTTCGTTCCTCGTGGGATAATCATCAGGATGACCTGGGAATTGCATACCAGGTAACGATGAAAAACGTGCGGGAGAAAACAATTTAAGACTGTCATAATAGTAAGGCCAAGACCCAGCTGATCTCTCACTCGCTTCTAATATTAAATACTGTAATCCTTTTTTTTGAAGGTGATAACCAGACACAAGACCAGCTTGCCCGCCTCCAATTACAATGGAATCTAATATTTCTTTCATCTTTATCCCACCTCTGATTTACTTATTTAATTAGATTGTTTCAATTCTTGATACGCTTCAAGGAAACTCTGATAAGTTTTCTTTCCTAAACTGTTTTTTTCGAGTCTGAACATACTTTGAAAAACATAATCCTTTGCATGTTCAACATTACATTGGTGGGCATTCATTATTAACCTTATATAGGATAAAAAATAGTCTTTTTTTAAATTACCCGCATGATTAATAATCATTTTATTGTGTTCTCCTTTCAAACTTAATTCTTCTGTAAGGAGGCGTAATATAAAATTATTACTCCTTACAGTCAGTCTCCTTAACAACAAGGTTCTGTACCACAACATGAATCATCTACTTTATTAGGCTTTACATTCACACTACAAACACCAGTCTCTGGCAAATCTAGTTCTACTTTTTCAGCTGCCTCATAATCACCAGTAAGGTAAGCAACTATAGATCTAACTTGTTCATAGCCTGTCGCCATAAGGAATGTAGGCGCTCTTCCATAACTTTTTGAACCTACAATATAGAAATCTTTCTCTGGATGTCGAAGCTCTTTTTCACCATGGGGGCGAACAGTGCCACAACTATGAAGGTTAGGATCGATTAGTGGTGCTAAAGCACCTACACTTTCAGTAGCAGTATCAATAGAAGTACGTATTTCACTTATCATAGATAAGTTAGGGCGATTTCCTGTATTTACAATCATCTCTTGGATATCTGTAATTTTTATTTCTTCCTCATCCTGATTACCCACAATGTCCATTCCATTTTTTGTACTAACTACGTATTGAATTTTATATGGTGTCATTACTTCCACGATTCCCTCATCAACCAATTGATGAATGCGGCTACCTAAGGTTCCGCGTGCTTCAAGAGCATCTTTTTCCTCTCCACCATAGGCTTCTTCCGCACGTTGTTTCCTCATGATCCAAACAATATTAGTTTTTGGATGAGATTCTTTTAATTTAGCTAACTCCAATAAAGCATTGATTGCGGAATGACCACTTCCAACAACAGCTACACGCTTATTTGCATATCGTTTTTGCTCTTTTCCTAAAATATCTGGAATTCCATAAAAAATACGCTCGTTAAGGGATTGCTCTTCTTTCAACCAGATACCATTAGAATTTGCCGGATTTGGGTTTCCCCACGTACCTGAAGCATCTAATATCGCTCTAGCTTCATAAACTTGAAGTACACCTTCTTTTTCTGTATAGATCATGAATGGCATTTTTTCACGATTCGTTGTTTTCATTTTATCTGTATCTTTCTTACCTATAGATAGTACTTTAGTATTCAAATGGATAAATGGTTTAATTTCTGGAAGGTTCGCAAGCGGTTGTAAGTATTGTTCTACAATTTCTCTTCCTGTTGGTAATGCATTTATGTCTGGTGATTCC
The DNA here is from genome assembly GCF_002081505.1 of Bacillus sp. CDB3. Classification (NCBI taxonomy): domain Bacteria; kingdom Bacillati; phylum Bacillota; class Bacilli; order Caryophanales; family Bacillaceae; genus Bacillus; species Bacillus sp. CDB3. Next base: position 23,390 of record NZ_ALBR01000137.1, read on the forward strand.
CAGCCATGTTGTTCAAGAAGAGCTAGAGCTGCTTTATCTATGTTATATTGCCAAGGTGAGAATAACCGCACATGGCCCCATGTAAGGATGTTTGAACCTATATTTGCTCCAGCTTCTAATAAGATAAATGATTCACCATGTTTTGCTAAATGTGCAGCTGCAGCTAAACCTACAGGACCTCCCCCAATAATGGCAACTGGTAACTGTTTTAATCCTTGCATATCGATATTGCTTTGTAATGTTTGATTGTCCGTTCCACAACAATTTTTTACTTTGAATGAAAGTTGAATAGGTTTCATAAAAAAACCTCCTAATTTTGTAAGTATAAAATATTAATTCAGGTATTTAAATCATTTATAAAAAGGTTTATTAATCAAAAAAAATTGATTTAAAATATATTAAAATGCTCTTTCGTCCCAACCAAAATTATGACATAGGACGAAATATACAGCATAATTGCTCAGATAATAGTGCGCCTACTTCTTTTTTATTAATGTTATAGTAACTCCATGTTCCTTTTGTCTCTTTTGTAATGAGATCTGCATCAAGTAAAAGTTTTAAATGATATGAAAGCTTTGATTGTGGTAAACCGAGAACACCTGTTAAATCACATACACAAGTTTCCCCACGTTGGCACAATTCGTATAAGATGTGTAACCTTTTTTGATCTGCCAATGCTTTGAACTTTTTTTCGTATGTCTCAAATGATTGGTTAGTTAATTGATTATACATTGCTAGTTCTTTCATAGGTCTTCTCCTTAAATCAAATTTTCTTGATGTTTTTATTATATGCCGATGTTTACAGTTTTACAATTGTTAAATCAAAAAAAATTGATTTAATTACTTTCTAAAAACGATGCGTTTGTAAAGGTATACTTTAAAGTACTTACAACAAATTTTAAAATAGCATAGGGCAAAAATTAGATACATGAGTATTTTCAGCTCCAATATAATTTTGCCCTATA
>NZ_ALBR01000138.1:0-14693 GCF_002081505.1 Bacillus sp. CDB3
ATTTCAATCCAAGCATATTTCGGATCCGTTTTTTGATAAACCGATGGTCTTGTTCAATAATATTATTTAAATATTTTTTCACACGAAGTGGCGTACAGTGTGATATGTACTTTTCCTCTTTTAATTCTCGTATCGCAACCGGATAATCTTTGTCACCATCTGCAGTAATCGTACGAGGTTTTGCCGTATGACAAGAAGCCAAAGCTTTCTTTAGAAAGCGCTTGGCTGCCTTCGTATCTCTTTTCTGACTCAAGTAAAAATCAATCGTGTTTTCTTCGGAATCAATCGCACGATATAAGTACATTTTTTCTCCTTTTATTTTCAGATAGGTTTCATCAACTCTCCAAGAATCATTCGTTGGTTTCAAATATTTTCGCATACGCTCATTTAAAATCGGTCCATATTGATGAACCCAACGCATAATGGTTGTATGGGCTAAGGATAATCCTTGTTTCTCCATCATTTCCATCAAATCGCGAAAACTTAGGTTGTACCGCAGGTACCAACGTACAGTTAGCAAAATAATATCTGGTTGATAATGTTTTCACTTAAATACATTCGCTGTTTCCATACTGATTACGCACCTTTTATAGAATAGTACTATCAGTATATCCAAGATTTACAGATTCATTGCACAAGCTTTAGAGTTTTTGCACGAGAACCTTAAAAGCTCATATAAAGGTTTTGCAGACGAATATAAGGGTTTTGTATGTACAAACGAAAAAAGTTTTTAAAGAGCAATTTAAGTCGTTTAGAGAGCTTATCAAAAATGAGTTGGATAACAAAGGGATAGGTAATCAATTTGAACAGGAACATAAGAAAGAAATTAATAAGCATCGAGGTTCTGATGTGGGACGGTAAAAAAATAGGGAAACTTTGTTTTTATCTTTAAGGTTATTGAAAACGTGATAGAATGAAAAAAAGAGACATGCTGGAACATGCCTCTTTTCATAGGGTATTCTACGAAAATACCTTCATTTCATTTATCTGATTATAGATTATCATAATTTGATTTATAATCAAATAGCAAAAAATAGGTGTTTTTGTTGATTCCCTCAATTTAAAGGAGGAATTAACAATGAATGAAGAATTGGGACAAGCTTTAAACCAAGCTGATAGAAATGCTAGAAAAAGAGATTTTGAGAAAGATGGAAAACAAAGAGACCAGGCTGAAGAACTAAAAAAATCTCTTTTACAACAGTTAAAAGAATTAACTGGAGAAGACCATTATGTTGGAACTAATAAAGATCCATTTGCTGGAGAGCCATTTAATCAAGTAATGCATAGAAATTTAGATTTGTTGAATAGTATTGGTTATTTAACTCAAGCAGAAGAAAGTTTTTTATTTAGAATTCAAGCTTATTTGGAATTTAGAAGTAATGTTATTATTTGTAGAGATGATAAATTTAAAAAGAAACGAAAGAACGTTGAGGAAGATTTTGAGTTACCAAAAGCAGCAACTGTTTCTGAAATCGCTGAAATGATAGGGAAATCAAGAGAAAAAACTTCTTTGGTTATGAATTCATTAAAGAAAAAAGAAATTTTACTTAATCCAGAAGGTGCTGGACAAATTATTGAAAATGGTCGTACTGTAAGTCCTAGAACATGGGTTGTAAATCCTTATATAATGATTTGTGCGCCTCGAAAAAACGAAGTGAAACTTGATAAATTAACGATGAGATTGTTTCAATATTCTTTGAAAAATCTTAAAGATCAAAATGGTAAAAAAGTGAAATTACCAGCTAGATTTTTTTAGACTGTATCAATTTGATATAGTCTTTTTTATATGTATTTAAATACTTATTTGTATTTTTTTAGGTGTGACGAAAACGTCACAAAAAAGCTTAAAAGTGTGACGTTTTCGTCACACCCTAAAAAGTGCATTCAACCCAGTCATATCAAGGGATTTACACGCTTTTTGTAGATGTTCTCTATTATCACTATTATTAAGGGCTAAAAGTTCCGCAAGGAACAGGTAGTATTTTTGAGCAAAAAACGCTCAAAAATCTCCACCTTCATAATAAAAAAAGGCGGTTCGTTAATCCTCACCTAAAGACTACCGTCTTTTCTTTTTTATTATGTCCTTGCAAAACTTTTTTCGGCTCGTTTGCTTTTCTCGCCAAGCCGAAAGACAAAAAGCAATGAAATGGTTTTCGACTTGGACTAGCAAGTATACGAGCCGAACCGCTTAGATCATTCGTTCAAAAATAGTTCTTATCCAATAAGTTGATACGTTTCAAACCGTGGGGTTTCGGCCCCACACGACGAGCCAGCACTCCAAACAAAAAGCAATGAACATTCTAAAAACTAAAAAACTAGCCCTTGTAAAAGAAGCTAGTTGACGTGAAATTTGTTCTCCGAAGTTTATTTCTAAATTAGAGTAGCGTCCCGAATATGCGGATTTACAACGATAAAAATTTTGAGACAAGGATTTCTCCCTTAATAATGAATTTGGTTTTATCAATCAGATATAGTATGTAAAATTTTTTAATTATTTCCATTTTTGCCTATTTCCTTTTTCTTTTTGAAGCATTTTATAGTATTAGGACTGCTTGTCCAAATACTATAAATGAAAGGAGAAGTAATTAATATGCCTCCAAAACCACCTAAACCAAAGGGTCCTCAAACTTTATCAACTGGTATATTACGTAGACATTCTAATGTTGTTTTTATTACTGTTGATGTTATGAATGTTGATCCAAATAATGTTCATTCAGTAGCTGTTCAAATGTTTGATTGGTCATCAAATTTACCTGTTGTTATTCCGTTGTTAACACCTTCTATACAATTTGTATCTCCTAATCAGGCTGTATTCTTTTTTTCAGACAGTCTTCCTCTAAATCTTCGAGTTTATGAAGTAAGGATAGTTCATCCTGGGGATGAGGATGTTGTTATTAATGTCTCTGGAATTAGCGGTAATCCAATTTTTGATCCAAAGGAAGTTGATACTGTCTTACAACATGATTTAGTAAAATTAAAGTTAGAATAAGTTAGTAGAACAGGAGGGTTTTAATTTTAATGGGGGATTAATTATATTATGAGAAAATCCTTTAATATAAAGAAAAGGTCCCCCACCACGAATGTTTTTGGTTTGATTATCGACTAATTTAAAGTTATTGCTACTTAATGTAATAGGGATACCGTCAGCATTTTTGAAAAAAACACGCTAAGCAAAAAATAAAATAAGCGATCTATTTGGAGAGTTCATTTACATAATTATCGATATAGGAAGTTAATTTTCTCTTGGAACAGTTGTTAATATATATTTCCTTGTCCGTATTTTTTTTGCAACATAGCGTTGTCAGTTAGAAATCATGTGTTTCGTATGCAATGAAAATAAATTTGATATGTTGATAATATCAAATTTAAAAAGGAGCTATAAAAATGAAAATTAGCAAATCGATTCTAGATTATCGAAAAAAAAATAATTTAAGTCAAGAACAGTTGGCAAATAAAATTGGCGTTACTCGGCAAGCTATTTCAAAATGGGAGCAAGAAAAAGGTGTGCCAGATATTGAAAATTTAATTTTGTTAAGTGATGAAATGAATATTAGTTTGGATAATTTACTTAAAGGTAACAGTAATATCAAAAAGCGAATTATTCATAATGAAAAATCAATAAAGTTTCATTTTCTAGTTATTTTGTTTTTAGTCGCTATTATAATTTATATTGCGTATTTTGCTTTAGTTTATAAAATTTTTATGGTTGGTTTTTTGGTTTCAACGCTATTTATGTTAGGGATAGAATCTTATGTTTACATGAAAAATATTTGTGCTAAAAACAATCAGAATAGTTAACTATTCTGATTGTTTTGGTTTTTTGTTATTGCATAATGAACTTAGGCAGGGAAGCATGTATACCGTATTCATGTAAAGTTAACATAATGTAACATTATCGGTAGTTAGATATTATTACAATCCCCATGATATCAACATTTTGTGTGTAACTTAGGATCTATTCTTTATACGCCATTTTATACATTCCTGTAATGATGCTAATCCTTCTGCTTTTCTTTCTAGCAATTTTCGTATGAATTCCTGCATATATTATTTGTTCAGATGTTAAACTAGTTTTATATTATCTAAACAGTCATCTGAACAGAAAAACAGGGAAACCCTTTTCAGCCATAGAATTGTTTAGTTGTTTGAATGGTGTTTAGTTTAGATGTTTAGGTGTTTAGAAGGATGGTGATCTAAACAGTGCAACAAAAAGACTGGTTATCAGCTGAAGAAGTAGCCAAAGAAATAAAAGTATCAGCTATGACTATAAAACGAAACTGTCAAACCTACAGTAGTTTTTTAAAATTCCAACAAGGTGAAAAGAACAAGTATTTAATCCATCAAGAATGTATACCTGTTTTTCAATTTATAGCTAAAATGAGAAATAAAAGAAATCTCCAAACAAAACAAATTATTGAGCTCCTCAATAAAGAAGGATTCCCTAAATATATAGACATTGAACCTATCCAAACAACTAAACAACAACCTGAACAAACCCAAGTAGGACAAGGAGCTATAACTGTTCAAGAGTTTGATAAAATTGTTGCTGAAAGAGTATCTGAACAACTTAAAAAACATGAAGGAAATTTAAAAGAATGGTTAACTGAACAGCAAAAACAACAACAGGATTTTCAAAAAGCTATTGTTCAAAGAATGGATGAACGTGATCAAAACCTAATGGCTATGATTCGTGAAAACCAGGAAACTAAAAAATTGATTGCAGCCACCCAACAAAAAAAGTGGTGGCAATTTTGGAAATAGAAAGAGTCTTGTTTATATGCAAGTTTTTTTATACAGAATTCTATACAGATTATTGTATTAATACAGAACATTTATGAACCCGAAAAACCCTAGTATCTCTACAATGTATAAAATTGTGTATATGACGATCAAAAAAAATAACGCACAAACCTAATAACATCAAAGGTTTGTGCGTTTTATTTGCTACCGATAATGAGACATTATGTTAACTTTATATGTATATAATATACAAAGATTAATTTATTACGCTGTAGTTAAAGTCTATTACTTTAACTATGGTTTTTCAAATTTTGTCCTATATCAAAGGAACTATTTAGTATTGAGAATTTGTAAGATTAATAATATGTTTTTATAGTTCGAGTTTTTACATATATGGATAATTTCGCGAAATAATATCTTAATTCTTGAATATCATTTTGAAAGTTTTATTGTTTTTTTGTTACTGTGATATTATGAAATTCTGGAAGGAGGGAATATAATGAAAATAATGAAAAAAATAGGGTTGGGTGCTAGTTTAGCAGTTGTTTTATTTTCTGTAAGTACAATAAAATCAGAGGCATACTCAGTTGATTTTAGTAATGTTTATTATCATAGTAGTCCATATGATTTCACCCCTAAAGCCGCTAAATATACTAAGTCTTCTTATGGAATAAATACAACTTCACTAAAAACAGAGGGAAGAATTAAGATGATTCCAAGAGCTAATAGGGTAAAAACTAGTGGAGGATACGATAAAGTCCAAGAATTAGGTAGACAAACACTCCCTAATTACGCTGTTGAAGACAATGGTCCTGGTGTTAGTACAGATATTCAATTTGTACTGGAGACTATGTTCTGGGATGGTAGTAGATCTACATCATCTGGGTCCTGGCAGCCAGATATTTAATAAATTGTTGATTTTTAACAAACCATCCCGTTTAAATGGGATGGTTTGTTAGTATTTGATTATAAAGGTGGAGAACTATGAAAAACTATATATTGTCATTTATTAAGAGTCCGTATTTATATATATCTTTATTGTTAATAGTTATATTTCCATTTTTAAATATATTACATAATATACAAGTAGCGTCACAAACCTCATTTAAGATAAAAACGTATGATTTTTATCTTGGGCCCTATACAATGTGGGTGGGTATAGAAAATGGGGATGGATATACTTCCTTTTTGTATATGTTACTCCCAATTTTAGTTGCGATTCCGTGTGTGTTCATCTATTTTGACAATAAAGAATCAGGCTATCATTACTTTGCTCGCTATAAACTACAAAATAATAAGTATAAAAATTTGTTTTTTTGGCTTCACTGTTTATTGGTTTTTTATTACCATTAGTGATACTGCTTATTAACTTTCTTTCTATGTTTTTAATATGGCCAAATTTCCACATTGATTATGTAGCGCTGGATAATGCAGGCAGAGGTATTCCGACATTTATGTTCCCTTCATTATTTCTTGACCATCCTTTTTTCGCCACTATTATCAACATTATCGTAGTTAGCATGTATGGTAGTATGTTTGCAGTGATATCTATAACATGTAGTGTCTATATTTCTAAAAAATTTATCTGTTTAACTATTCCATTCATATTACAGATATTAGTTGGCTTTCTGTCTGCCATCTTTGATTCGAATTTTTCATGGACGCCTGCACAGTTTTTAGACATGTCTATTAAAACTTTGCGTCTCCCTTCCATTTGGATATTTATTATACCAATTGCCATTATAATGATAGTGTATATTATTTACAAAATAAAGGATGTTAACTATGAATAGCTTTAAACCTTTTATTGTCACTTATTTTAAAGTAAAGAAAAAATGGCTTATAGCAATAGGAATCGCACTGTTTTTACTAGCTTTTTCTAACACTTTTATTTTATATGAAAAAGATATTGATAAAGGATTTGAACTTTTTTTTAGTAAAAGATATATTGTGTTTTTTTTCCTCCCTTTTATCTATTTGAGTTGGTGTAGTATTAATATAAATGATTTTCCCTTTTTGCAGGTACGGTTTAAATCCAGTAATTATTTGACTGCTATTAACTTAATCATCTATTTTTTAGTAAGTCTATATATGGTTACAATTGAATTACTCATTTCTAGCATGATTACGCTACAAAATGAGACGATTAATATCGATATATTGTTTTTTAGTTTGAACACTTTTTGTTTTACTTTTTTTCTATTTATTTTATTAGACTTTTTTTACAAAGTTTTGCATAACTCTATTTTTTCTTTCTTTCTCATTTTGTCATATTTGTTTTTTGAGGATAATCTTATTCTGAAATTTAATTGGCCGCCTTTCTTTAAAGATGAATGGATTTTTATCGAAAGACCTCATATACAACAAATCTACTCATTGCCTAATATCTTTTTATTCATAGGAGTTTTTGCTGTCCTTATTATTTTATATAGTTACCAAAACTATATTGGAAAAGTTTTCCGTAAAAAAGGAGATCGGTAATGATTATTTGGAAAATTACAAAAAGGAATTACTCGTTATTAAGAAACAAAAAATATCTTGTAGTTTCTGTGTTATTTATCTTTTTCCTCACTCTTTTAAGGCTTAATGGCTATGGATATATTGAAATTTTTAAAGGAACACCAGCGCAAGAGAATATTTCTTTTCTGAGTATTCCTTTTTCTTGGTTATTGTTTCAATGGATTCCCTATATTCTATTTTTAGAGTTATTTGCAGGTATTATCTATACTTTAGACAGATATTTGTTGGGGCGTGTGAAAGCAAATGGATTTCTCTTTATATCTAACTATTTAAGTTTTTTCTTACTTTTTTTACTGTATCATTTGTTTGTATTCTGTTGTACTAGTACTTTTACATGGTTAGATTTTTATTTGTTGTTGTTTAATTTATTAACAAACAGTTTATTATCACTTTTTGCATTTTGCTTACTCTTCTTTTTACGAAGTATATATGTTTTTATGGTTATTATTGGTGTTTATTTCTTTACTATTTTTCAGTATAAGTTTTTTTCAATTATTAATTATACTATGTTTGAAAGGTTTTCAAAATTATGGACAGCAGAGGATACGATTATTTTAATTATGTTTGTTGTTTTTCTTATTCTTTTTTCTTTATTTATTAGAAAATTTTATTTTAGGGAGAGATATTTTTTATGATAAGAAAAATTAGTGTTAATAATATTAGTAAGACTTTAAAAAGAAAGAGAATCATATCAGATTTTTCTTGTGAAATGATAAGTGGGAGGACTTATGGATTTCAAGGAGCTAATGGTTCTGGAAAAACAGTTTTATTTAAAATGGTATTAGGTTTTTTAAAACCAGACAGTGGAACTATCAAAATTGATGATAAATTATTATATAAAGATATCGAATACCCAAATGATACAGGCTTTATTATTGAATATCCTGGATTTGTTAAATATTATACAGGTAAGGAAAATTTAAGATTATTATCATCTGTTCAGAATTTAATAGATGATAAGGATATTGATTTAGCAATGAATCGAGTTGAGTTGGATCCTAAAAGTAAGATGAAAGTGAAAAATTACTCTTTAGGAATGAAACAAAGATTAGGTATTGCCCAAGCTTTTATGGAAAACCCTTCTTTAATTATCCTTGATGAGCCTACTAATGCTTTAGACAAAAACGGGATAAGGTTATTAATTAATCTTATTAGAGAATGGCAGAAGGATGGAAAATGTGTACTTCTTACCAGTCATAATGAATCTTTTTTAACAGAAGTTTGTACTGATTTGTTTATATTTGAAGAGAGCGGAATTAGAAAAGAGGTTATTTTGCGCTAATGAAAAAGAAGAATATTATTTTTATATTTATTTTTATAGTTGCTTTAAGTTTGATTATATGTAGATATAATCAATTGAATACACTAGTTAAAACCGTTTCTTTTCAGACGATAGAGGTTAAAAAAGGGCAAGAAATTAAAGTTGAAAATGGTATAAATCTTAATATTGAAAAAGTAAGTCGATTTAAACAAGATGAATTAGATTATTACAGAGTATTAATTTCTGCTGTAAATGAATCAAATAGTAAAATTGAAATAAACACTAATGATATTTATTTATCAAATAATTCTTTTTCTACTAGTTTTCTTACTGGAGTAAATTCTTTACAAGAGAATGAAGAAATAAAATTTGGTACACGAATATATTTAGATCCTCAAAAAACAGGGGAATATGAGTTAACAGCTCCAATATTACCTAAATTTTATAGTAATAAAGAAGAATCAAAAGATATTTACTTTAACTATAAGGTTATAGAAGAAAGTAATAGTAATATATTAACATATAAAGTTAAACTTTAAAGAGGATTTTGTCAACGGTAAGCGGAACGAAGTGAGCATTAAGGAGTTGACAAATTGCACAACTCCAAGACCCTCTTGTGTGGTCAAACGGTACCCGTTTGACCCTGCCTACCGGCGAGGGAGCCCCCTCAAAAAGTGAGGGGGTTGGGGGTGTTTTTATATGGGGTCTGGGGAAGAGTTCCCCAGTGGGTTTGGGCAAAGCCCAAGGGGTGTTTTTGCCATGCCTGGGCATGGCTTGGCGAAGTCAAAGAGCCTCGCAGAGCGTGTCCAAATGTAAATTTGGCATAACACGCTATACCATAATTGGTTCTCCTTCCATCCCCATGCTATACTGGGTACCGAAAAAGGGGGACTTGCTCATGGCTCATGTACAAAAATATACAGTAGGATCCGTGAATGGATTGTCTATTCACTTTGATAGAAAAACAATCAATCATTCCAACAAAGATATTGATATTGAACGGTCACAATTGAATTATGATTTAAGAAATAATGGTGATGGATTAGATACACGGTCTCGAATGGAAGAACGATTAAAAGAAGTGTATTGCATGAAACGAAGTGATGTAAAACCGATGGCTGTTTGGGTATTAACACTTCCTGAAGAATTAAAAGAAAAAATAGGGATGAACAAAGAGCTTTTTTTAAAGCTGGATATGAGTTTATGTTGCAGCGTTATGGCGGAGAAAAAAATGTGTTGTCTGCTAACGTCCATAATGACGAAACAACACCACATATGCATTTTGCTTTTATGCCTGTCGTTTGGGACGAAAAAAAACAAAGGGAAAAAGTTTCGGCAAAAGAGATTTTGAATCGTAAAGATTTGCGAACTTTTCATCAGGATTTAGATGTATTTTTAAAACAAGAAATCCCGCATATTTATCAAGGAGGTATTTTAAACGAGAAAACCATTGATATTGAGAATGTAAAAGAATTAAAAAAAATGAGTGATGAGATTAAACGTATAAAAAAAGAACTGGTTATTGACTTTCAATTTTATGGAGAACCAAAAGAAGTTTTAAAAAAAGTTGAAAGTTCCATTAAAAACACAATGTTTGGTGATAGGGTGTCTTTGCCTTCAAAAGATTATGAACAATTAAAGAAATTGGCACTTTCAACTGTTGGGGCAAAACATGTGTTAGATAGAGTGAGGGAAACTTCGGATAAAAAAATTGAAAGATTAGAAACAAATATTGAACGTGCTAATAAACAAGTGGAAAATTTAGAAATACAAGTTCGGTCGTTGAAAAGATCTGAGCAGTTGCTGAAACATGAGGTGGAAAAGTCTGAGGAGTACAGGGAAGACAGTATTATTTATGAAAGTATGTTAAGAGATGCTGGTATAAGCACACAATTATCTTTACCTGAAAGAGAAGGGTATTTGATTTTGCACAAGTTTGAAAATGGTTATGAGCCGAAAAATCAAAAAGAGTGTGAAAAATGGTTGAACGTTATGGAAGACAACAAGATAGCTGGAACTATTTCTTCGAAACGTTTAGAACGCCTTATTGCGTCCGTGAAGGCGTTTTTAGATAGATTACTAGGAAAAAGACAAGAACTCTCTTCGGATGGATTAGGAGATAAACAGGAGGGCTTAAAACAAAAATCAGAGCAAAACGAGAAAGGGTATACACTAAAAAAGAATAAATCACGAGATATGGGAAGGTAACAGTCTATTTAAAAGATTGTTACCTTCTTTGTGTTAAGAGACAATTTTTCAGAAACGTTGTTTTAAAAAAATTTTAAAAAGGGTTTGTTGAAATTTTTAAAGGTTTAATTTTGTTGTTTTAAAATTGGGACGGGGGGGTACTACGACAATTCTTTGAAACAGCGCTAGATTTTGTGAAAAAGGAATATGGAGAACAAAATGTGATTCATGCAACGGTACATAAGGATGAGATGACACCACATATGCATTGTGCGATTGTACCGATTACAGAAGATGGTCGATTGTCTGCAAAAGAATACTTTGCAAAGCGACAACAATTGATTGCTTTACAGGACAATTTTCAAAAATATATGGTTGAACACGGTTTTGACTTGAAGCGTGGTGTCCTAAGTTCAAAGAAACACATTGAAATGGGCTGTATGAAGGCTGAAGAGGTAGTAGGGAATGGAAAGCTAGAAAAGATAAAAAGTTGTTAGAGGACGAGCTAGAGGTTTTAAAACGGGATATTGTAGAGATATATAAAGAGATACATAAAGTAGATGAAATTGAAATAGTAGAAAAACATGCCGTATTCAGGATGTATAGGATTTAAAACAATGGGCAAAAGAATCTGTTGTACAAAAACAAGAAATGAAAAAAATGAACGATGAGATACAGCAAGTAAAGGAAGAAACAACAAAAACAGTCAAAGAAAAAGAAGCATGGATTGAACGATTAGAGAAAGAAGTATGGCTAGGAAAACAAGAAAATGGGCGTTTAGTTGAAGAAAACAAAAAGGAAAAGAAACAATAAAGAGTTGGGAACAACTGTATGAAATAGAAAGACAAAGTGAAATAGAAATACGAGATACATTGAAGCAAGCTGGATTATATGGATTGTTTGAAGGTTTTCAGAAAAAAATAAAAGATTTTAAACAAACAGTAGAACGTTATTTTCAAAAGAGACCACAAAGAACGGTACATGTCTTGAAAGAGATGGTAGCAAAGGTGTACCCTCGATTCTCAGGATGGAATCCTAAGTTATTGGAAGAAAAAGAAAATCAAATGGCAGTTGTTGATGAAAAAAATAATATGCTTTATTTTCGAAAAGGACATACGTTAGAACAAGTAAAAGAATACTGTGTAGATGCATTATTGAATAAAAAAGCATTACAAGAAGGACACCAAGTTGATATCTTCCATTATGGAGAAACATTTGGACAGATTTGGAGAGAAACACAATACCAAGAACAACAATTTCGAAAAAAAATAGACCAAGAATTTGATAGGGATCCCGAGAAGGTTGTGCATCGATTAGAAGATATGGTGAAAAAAATAGATCCAACGGTAACAAAAATCCAATATGCTTTTGCAGGGCAAACAGATAAACCATCTCCGTTGTATCAAAAAGGTCAAGTACTTATAAAAACAATTGGGTACCAACAGGAACGGTATAAAGAAGCATGTTTATCACGATTAGTGGAAACGCCGATAAAAGAATTACAAAGAGTATGGGAACAACAAAAACAAGTGGAACAAGTAAAGACACAGACGATAACAAAAGAACAAGAAAACGAATTAAGTCGATAAAACGGGTTCATAAAAGTACCCATTTAAAATTACAAATCCTTTTAAAAACAGAAATAACTCTCTAAAAAAATAAGGAGAATAATATGATATAATCTATAGTTGAAAATGGAAATGGGTCCAGGTTGTTGTACGAATGAACAGAAAAAACCAATTCCGCTTACACGAGGAATCGGTTTTTTCTTTTATAAGTACAAGGATTAAACGAGATTGATCTGCACAATCGTCGAACCCTTATAGTGTAGCATGATAAATAGATAAAGAGAATAAAAAGCCGTTCGTTTATACAACGAACGGCTTTTTTTGAGTATTAAGGAAGCGGATTATAGTTTAGAAGTATACTGATTCATTTAATCATGATCTTTTTACACCAGAACCATTTGACTCATTAGAATATACTTGTTTCACAACTTGATGAGGTTGTTCATATGGTATATAAAACCAAAAAATACTACCATCAGAATGAATATTTTTGAATATTTATCTATGCGTATGGAAGGGGAGACAATGATGTCACAAGGAAATATACCTAATATTACGCCCAACATTTCCATTACACGAGATGATGCGCTCAATTTATTATTATCATCTATTGCATTAGAAGAATTAGGGATTGCTCATATTTTAAATGCAGAAGGAGAAAAAATTCAATATACTTTGGGAACCTTAAATGGGATAACAGGTCCTGGACCATCTATACCTGATCTTCTTAATGTAAATAAAAGTGTTCAGGATATGTTAGATACTGCTATGAAACAAGAAGTTTTATTAGAATCGAAATTAAAAACAGTTTCTGATATTATGGGTAAGACATGTTCAGGAACAGGAACAATATGTCCACCAGGACCACAAGGACCAGTTGGACCACAAGGACCACCAGGCCCTGCGGGTACAGGTGGTAGTGAACCAGGAGCAACAGGAGCAACAGGAGCGACGGGTCCACAGGGCCCTGCGGGTACAGGTGGTAGTGAACCAGGAGCAACAGGAGCAACAGGAGCGACGGGTCCACAGGGTCCTGCAGGTACAGGTGGTAGTGAACCAGGAGCAACAGGAGCAACAGGAGCGACGGGTCCACAGGGCCCTGCGGGTACAGGTGGTAGTGAACCAGGAGCAACAGGAGCAACAGGAGCGACGGGTCCACAGGGTCCTGCGGGTACAGGTCAAGGATGTACCAGTGCTGCTGGAAGTGTAATAAATAGCTTCGGAGGTAGCTCACAGACCGTTGGTGACCAACATAAAGTTGATTTTACTGGAGGGAATTTTGTAGCAAAGAACGTACACTGGAATGGATCCAATACTTTTACAATTCAAGAAAGTGGACTTTATTATCTATCAGGTATGTTAAGTGCTGCTCCAAATCAAGCAGGACCTCTGGGAGTCTCGATTTTTAGAAATGGTGAAGTAACAAATGATTGGAGTGGGTTTTCAAGTGGGACAAATACCAGTACTTCATCTGGACAGCAAGTAGTTGGATTTGGAATGATGGAATTACAAGCTGGGGATACAATCAGCTTATATAATAGAAGTGGGCATTCAATTACTTTAGCGGATGGACCAAATTATACTGCTGCGCGAATGTCTTTTTTTAAAATAGATTGTCTATAGATATAAAAAATAATTTTTATATTCACCCACCCATGCAAGTAAATACCCACTGCTAAAGCAGTGGGTATTTACTTGGTTCAACGTTTTAATATTGTAAATGTGAAATTTTAGACAAAATATAATAAAAAAAGCGCTTTATGCTATAATTGAGCTACCACACAATAATTATAGTAAAGAGGCTTTTTTTGAGCTATACTATTAGAGTTTTAAGAAATTAAGAATCTAAAAATTAAGTTTCTACTCGTATAATATCAAAAAAAATGTTTCTTTGCTAGTTGTAAAAACTGCGAAGAGGAGAATTTTGTATGATAAATCCTGAGGGATTGAGACAAATATTAAATCAAACTGAAGGTAATGCAAGAAACAGAGATATAAAAAAACAAGGGCAAATACATAATAATCATTATACAAATTTACAAGAAGAACAGTTAGGACGAGCATTAGAAACTTTACAAGATTTAACGGGAAATGAATATTATATTGGACGTAAAAGAGATAAGTTTGCTAAAGTTGAATTTTCACAAATTATTCATGTAAATTTTAGATATTTACAAAAGATCGGTTATCTTACTAATGCGGAAAGATTATTTTTATTGGTTCTGGTGCAAATAATGAACAAAGACCAAACAACACATAGATTCCTATTGGAATCAGTTCTTAAGCAGTTACCTCAAACACCTGATGGATACATATATTCTGATTTTGAACAGACTGCTCCCTTAATTTAAGTTGCCCTTTTTTGATCATATGCATGGCTTCTATTCCAGCAATCATTTTTCTAGCTGTTTGCAATG
>NZ_ALBR01000139.1:0-8626 GCF_002081505.1 Bacillus sp. CDB3
ATGAAAAAGTACAGGGGGCATGCATGGGCGGGGGGGGACCCACCATAAAAAGCCACGTACTAAAGTATCCATCTATGTAATCAGTATGGAAAGCTTGGAAAATAAATAGTCACACCCCTTTTCATATGTGGGTGTGACTGCAAAGTCATGATAGTTTATTTTACAACGTTCTTCATATATGTCAGAACGTAATATATTAATTATCCTTATATCGTCGATCATATTCGGATTAAATCATCAATTTGATATTACATATATAAAATTGCAACAACACTTATAGGGATCGTATTTAATTGTCATTGTTCTATATATTAATATTATGTTTCTATTGACAATATCTGATTAAAATAGTTTCTTTTTCTCTTTTTTTTTACTTCTATCAGGATGCAACATTTGTCAATACAATGGATGATATCAACAAGTGTTGCAATGTATATGTATACCATATTCCACAAAAATATGACTCTTTTTTTACTACAGCATTCTCTTTTTATGTATTTATGTATACGTACTATATACCAAAATTAGAATTAAATTTGTGTTTATAACCAATAATTTTTTATCCACTGCGTATCCATTGCATACACACTTTTTCTCTTAAATTTAACACATATGACAAACTATTTTATGTTATGTGCATATTGTATTATGAAATAAACATTCCAAATGTCTCCATAAATGTATCACTTCTTTTTTTACACTTTTTAATTCTTACTTATCAAAATTTCAATTCTGATTAAAAAATTATAGGATGTGAATATATATTATGTATCGTAATCAACGCAACAAGTGTAATCAATTTCCCTATCCATGTGCATTTCCTCCTTTCGAACCATGGATAGGACCAACAGGACCAACAGGACCAACAGGACCAACAGGAGAAACAGGGTCAACAGGAGAAACTGGTCCAACGGGGTCAACAGGGTCAACAGGAGAAACTGGTCCAACAGGGTCAACAGGAGAAACTGGTCCAACGGGGTCAACAGGGTCAACAGGAGAAACTGGTCCAACAGGGTCAACAGGAGAAACTGGTCCAACGGGGTCAACAGGGTCAACAGGAGAAACTGGTCCAACGGGGTCAACAGGGTCAACAGGAGAAACTGGAGCAACAGGGCCAACTGTGATCCACATAGAGAAGCCAATTCAGCAGCCTTGTGATGGAACGCCGGTTACTTTCTTTTCCGCAGGAACTATAGCAAGCTATAGCGGTACAATTACTGTTACAAATACTAATCCAGGTTCAGGTTGTCTTATAGGAGTGACATATGTAGATGCAGATGGCACGCATGATATCGTTATTGGACCTACTCCAGCTACTATTCCTGTAAATCAAGTAACCTCAATTATAATTGAATGTGCTTGTAACTTTCCAACTGCCTGCCCTGAATTATTTTGTAACGGGGCATTTAAAGCTGATTTCACTATATCTTATTAGCTATTTTTTATTAATCCGAAAATATAAGTAGGACTTATATAACAAATGATATTTTATATTCTTATAGAAGGTGGAACCTTCATTATTTAGAGGGTGTTGCAATGTTATGAATCAGAAAAACTAGCTGAACATGTAGTAGATAGCGATTTTGACCATACCAACAAGGCTGTTCCAGCCCTTTATCTTTTAATGTACTAAACTGTTGTTCAATTTTCCCACGCTCTTTCATCAACTGTTGTCCAAAGATAGTTTGTATAAAATGAGACAATACACGACGATGTGTATTCTTAATTTTTTCACCATTTCGAGGATTGATTGGATTTATGGCAAAGATGTCACATGTTCGTGCAACTTCATAAATGTGCTGACTATCATAAGCCGCATCTGCCACGGAAAACAGGACATTTCGATCTTGTATATCTTGAAGTAATACAGGAGCCATCTTGCTATCATGTACGTTTGCTGTTGTAAATGTATAGGACAATACAACACCTTCTGGTGTAGCACAGACATGAGCCTTATAGCCCTTATACCAACCATAACGAGTAGATTTTCCCCATTTTGCTTGATATTCCTAAAGGTCAAAACATTTGGTATAAAGTTGAAAAATATTGGGATGTAGATGCCTATAATAGTTATATTAAATATAAAGTATGGATTTGGTCTGATTCAGGAAAAAATAATTTAATTAAATATTATGAAGAAGTACAGAAATCTTAAAAAAGTAAGCCTCCTTTTCAATAAAGGAGGCTTACTTTTTTAAAGTTTTTTAATTGGAAAATATAAATTAAAAATAAATATAATAAGCCAAAATGCAAATGTTTTTAAGATATTGAAACAGATAGTTTTTTTTGTCAGATTATTTTTTTTAAAAAGTAAGTCGGGTAAAAAGAATACTAGAAATCCGTATAGATACATCCATGAAATATTCCTTAAAAAAATATACAGTAAAAAAGGAATAGTAGTTGCTAATGTCATATAAAAAAACTCTTTCTTGGTTTTCATAGCTTGCGACATGTTATACCTCCATTTCCTAAATGATTTATAAGAATATTGTTTAATTTTAATATAAATCATTTAAGGAAAAATTGAGAAAGTTGAAAGCGATAGAAATAATATTTGTTTTTTAAAAGAAAATTGTAATAGCAAAAAAAGCCTTGGCGGGTGATAAAAACATGTCGATGTTTTTGGGAAAGAACGAACAAACTTTTGAGATTGTGTAAGAGCGCACTGTAGTGATTATTTTTGATTGAGTCATAGCGTTTGTTAAACTTTATTGTTTAGTTTTTAGAGGTTTGATTTTTATTTTTTGTTTGTTGTTTGCAAATTTTCAAAGTAGCCTATCCAATTACGATAGCGACGAACCGTTTGATTTTGAGCCTCCCTTTGGCAATCTTTTGCCGTACCGGCAGCCGTAAAAAACAACGGCTACCGCCAAGACTCTCTAAAATCAATGAACCTTCCAACCGAACTGTCTTTAGCCCACATTTGGATCATGGGGTATGGCAAGCTACGGGAGTGTGACCACACACCCTAAAAACGTTGTTTTTGACTTGGTAGGAGTTTCCTACAACCTTTACAAATATATACCGTTATTTTTTTGTGAAAAATAACGGTATATTTGTTGTCGCTGCGCTCGAAATTTATAAAGAAAGTTGTTGTTAAATGATGGGGAGAATTAAAACAGATTTAAAAATATCTTTATCAAAAGAAGATAAAGAATTTATTAAAAATAAAACAAATAATTTAGGCTATAATACTGTTTCGGCATTTCTCATTGATAGTGCAAAATCACATTTCAAGCTTGAAGTAGATATGAAAGCTTATAGGGATTTAACAAAAGAAATAAATTATATTGGTAAGAACATAAATAGCTTAATTAGGAGGATCAATACAGACGGGATTTATACAGATAATGATATTGATTTCCTTAGAATGAATCAGAAGAAAATCATAAAAATTATGAATACAGAATATGACCGATTACTTGATTTAAAAACCAAGTTTACTAGCGATAGCTTGAGCAAAAAACAGAAGAAAAAATTAATAGAATCATTATCCGAAAATCAAATTCAGATACCAAAAAAATTATATAAGTCCTACTTATATTTTCGACATCACCATACGGCTCTTACAACCATTCAACAAATTGTTATTGCATGCATTCAAACACATTTCGGCATGATGATTTTCTAAAGAGGACCTATATAAAAGAGATTCAAACCTTCCCGTTTTTGCGTATTTTTTATTAAAAACTATAAAACTAGTGTTCTAAACCGTAGTGTATACTGACGAATAGAATTGACAGGTTATGCTATTGGTATGCATCCAAAACCCTATATTTTAACAACAAATTGCAACAATACATAATCTATAGTAGTACAAAAATAAGTTTAAAATAATTTTTGTACTACTATAGATTATGTGTAAGTCTGAAAAAACTCAGTAAATACAAAGTTTGTTATAAGTTCACGCCACCAATAATAGGTTTTTATACAATATAAAGAGACGAGATTATTCTCGTCTCTTTATAAGTTCTTGATCAGAGGTTAGAGAGAATTATCTCTCTGACTAATATTATAACCTATTATTGGTTAAAAATACCAATGATGTTACAGTATAAACAATTTCAAGATATTCTTTGCCTGTTTCCTGTCGGATTGGCGAGAAAAACACACGAGCCGAAGAAAGTTTTGCCAGGATAAAATCAAAAAAAGCATCCGATTTGAATGCTTTTCTGTAAGTATTTAAAGTTATTTAGATTTACCACCAAGTTGTTGTTCTGCCATGGATACTAAACGCTTTGTAATTTCACCACCAACAGAACCATTTGTACGAGATGTTGAATCTGGACCAAGTTGTACGCCAAATTCTTGTGCAATCTCATACTTCATTCGATCGAGTGGATTCTCAACACCTTGCACCAACGCTTTCTTAGTCTTTCTGGTATTCTTTCTGCTATTCTTGCTTGGCATATATATCACCTCCTTTGATTTTACTATGATATGAATCATGGAAAAATATTTACTCCTTTTTATGGAATCCTTTTTATGGAAAATGGATATTGGACAGTCTCTTCTTTCATTCGATCAGACAAATATTCCCTACATACTAGTCATTAAAAATTTTAACTTCGAAATTTTTATCAAAATGCCGCTTTCGAGAAAGCGTAAGCGATCGAAGAACTCCGAAAACCCACTCCTTTAGGGGTGGGATGTGGAGCGGTAATTGAAACTTGTAACTTTCAAAGCCCACTGCTTTAGCTGTGGGTATTTACAAAGGTAAGAAACAGAACAATTGATCACATTTTTTATTTTTTCACAAACCCTTCTGCTCATTTTATATCACATGATTTTAATCCATCGATTTGAAAGGGGGACAAGAATGTGAAACATATAACAGTGCTTATCATCACTGATCCCTTCACTTGTTATCATTTCTTATCGCTTGAACAAATTTAGTCACCTCATACTTACACTTGTTTTAATCTGTCTTTTTCATCTCACCAATCTAATAGCCGAAGTGAATTGCTAATAAAATAAAAGGTTCATGATGAAAAGGTATAAGGAACCAAAATTGAAATGAATTATATATCTAGATATGTATTTCGTTTGTGCATATTGATTTAATATTTGCCACTAGTATCATACATAAGTGCCAAAAAAACTTTTATTTTTATTGGTATAAGAAACCAAAAATGGGCATGTTAAAAGAAACAAAGAACAAACTGTATCAGTGATTGTCATGAAGCATCTCACCGTTTGCTATGCGGAATTAATCATCCTTAAATGAAATATAAACGATACGTTTGTTCTTTGTTCCATTATTGTTGTTTATTTGAGTTTAAAATGTTGGGAGGTAAACGCTATCTATGTATAAATTTGATGCTTATTTCCATACTTTTAAGGACTTAGGGAATTTAATTCTGAAACAGTGAGATTTTTAAAAGAGTTAGTAAATCACTTAGGTTCTGGATATATCTAGGCAATAAAAACATGCATAGTTTTCCTAACTTTTTTGCTATATAAATTCCGTTTAATATTTATATTTTAACAATTGTTCAGTTCCTAATCTTTGAAGCACTTTTTCAGGAAATTGAGAAAGGTGTTCAAGAAAAGAAAGAACGGAAGTTTTTGTTTCTTTTTGTGATGGATGGAAACGACTCGCAATCACGCTTTCTTTTACCCCTTTCAAACTACGTTCCGCAACTTACCATTTTTCGTGTTCACAGCACCAAATAAGGTAACACCGATATGACGATCATATGTAGGAATTTGTTTTTGCTTCCCACGTAGAAACCAAGAAGTATGTAATGCTTGATAATCTCGAATATGCGTTTCATCTTCATAAAATAAAATCATATATTCGGATAAGTTTTTTTATCCATTCCAATTCTGGTAGAAATTGTTTTTGGTGCAGTGGATTAGATTTTTTTTAACGGTAAGTGGGTCTTGTATAGGTAAACCCCCAGCGATGCAATAACATATCACATATGCCACTTCGGGACATAGAAAGATGGTAATGTTCTTCTAGCATCGTTTGAATGACTTGAGTATCCCACAATGTGCTTCAGGTCCGATACCTTCTTGAGCGGGTGTACTAGAGGTTAACATATGACGCACCTCATTCTTGGAAAGCAGCTGATTCTTTCTTGTCATGAAGCGATGGGATTTCATTTACACTTTTTCTCACTTTGCAAAAATAATTCTAGAATCCTAATTCTCAACACATATACTCAACCGTTAAAAACATCCGTTTTAAACAGTTGTATTTCGTTCCATGTTCAGATGTATATAAGACGCTTCTAGAGTTTTAAAATTTCAATACAAATTTTAGGGATTTTAAAAATACCTAGAATCAAACCAAGGCCTATAATTCTTTTAGGAGATACAAATCAATTTTTAGGACATTAAAGATGTGAGTAGATCCAATAAACCAAAAAGAAAGTAGTGTTGATATTGAAAAAAACAGGCATGATTCGAAGATTGGATGACTTGGGAAGGGTCGTACTCCCTAAAGAAATGCGAAGAACGTTAGATATAGCACCACGTTCTAGTATAGAGATGTTTGTACAAGATGGAAATATACATATACGAAAACAAGAAAAAACTTGTTTTGTGACAGGAAATATATCTGAAAATCACATGGGATTTTATGATGGACGTTTGATTTTAAGTCACGAAGGTGCTAAAGATTTGATGAAAACCATACAAAGATTGGTGCTAGAATAGCAAAAAGAAGTGTCTTGAAAAATAAAGATTCTGGGGTAAAGATAACGGGATATAAAAAGAGGAACAAATTAATTTATGGGATCAGTCTGTTCTAAATACAAATTGTAGCTAAATGTGATCGTGAAAACTTTCGTTTTCGCTTAATAAATCCAATTTCTCTTGTTAGTTCTTCTAAAAACACTCTCTTTGCTTTTTGGCTAAAGTGCTGGCTCGTCGTGTGGGGGGGCGAAACTTCTTGACCAAAACATTTGTCTCCAAAGTTTCTGTTTTACTTTAGGAAATTCTTTCTTTATTAGTCGAGAACTTGCACTCTTGTACGCATTAATGAATTTTGTCATTTCTGTGTTTGGATGTGCTTTGAATAAAATATGTACATGGTCAACATCATGACCCCATTCGACTAACGTTATATTATAGTTTTCAGACAGTCGTGAAAACATGTCTTTTGCATAGTCGGACATATTATCATCAAATGCGTTTCTTCTGTATTTCACGATTAAAACAAGATGATAATGCAATAAGAATACTGAATGATTATTACTATCCAATTTCATTTATATAACAACCTTTTATCTTTATAAGACTGATTATATCGTGAGCGAAACAAAAAGCAAAAGCCTTTTGGCTTCACCAAACCGAAATTTATCTCTCACCTAAAATTGGGCTACGCCCTGCAAAATTTTTGAGGAAAGAGCATTCTTTCGGGTAGTGTGTTAAAAACTAGGATACTAGTCAAACGTACATAACAATAATAATCATTGGTTAATGAGTAGTAACTGATGATTCGGTACGAATCATTTGTGTTTTGCAAAGCCTTCGCCAAACACAGCGCTACTAATCGTCTACAAGGCTTAACAGGGTTCCCTAATTTTTACGCGCAAAAAGGCGGAGACAAGTGGATTCACCAGAATCTCCACCAGGGTTTCTTTTCTTTGGTGGCTGCCAACTGTTTTTGTTCTTGTAGTAGCCGTATAGATTCCATTAGTGTATGATCCCTTACCTCTAATCGTTCAGCGATATACTTATCACGTTGCTCAATTTTAGATAACAATTGTTGATTAAATTGCATCTGTTGTTCTTTAAAACCTTCGAAATTTTTAAAAAGATTATCATAGGCCTGATGTAGCTCATGTATAACCTTATTTGCTGTAGCGACACCTTGTATGTCACCCTCTATATTTGTTGACACTACGGCATTTGCAGCGCTTTCAAGGGTCATATCGGGATGACTAGAATATTGAATTAAATTTCGCATAGCTATAACATCTCTATCGTAATAGCCGCGATAGCCATGTTCATTTTTATAGAATTTATATCCCGATTTTTCCAAAGTATGGGCGTATTTTCTTACTGTAGAATCTTTAACCTCTAAAAGTTTTGCAACATCACCTGCAGTATATATTTTTTGTGTAAGGTTTATATCACCTGACATATAATACACCTCCTTGATATACAAAGGGTTCGGGATAATAGAGTTGGATTCCTGTATATTTTTATTAAGCACAAAAACAAGAGGACAAGCGCAATGCTTGTCCTCTTGTTTACAAATCTATCAATCTTACGTTACAATTGTTGTAGAAAATAATTGAATAAATGGAAAAGAGCCTTATTCTCAAACTTTGGTCGGTGAAAGAATAAAGCTCCTATAGAAACTACACAAGGCGGATACCCTGTTGTTAATGAAATTGTATCTTTATGATACCAAATTTGGACAAGTAGGTAAAGTAAAAATTTTCTTGTGTAGCTTCCTTTTATTCTCAAAAGGAGGCTCTTTGTATGTCGGAAGCGATGCAACTATCACAAATAGAAACTTTTATTGATGAATGGCATGAATGTTATCTCTCGGAACGTAAGAAAACTGGCTACGTCATGACGCTAGATTTAAGCAATGAGAAGCATAAACAAATCTGGTATGGATTACATGACCTAGAACACCTCATCAGAAGCTCCAGATTATCCT
>NZ_ALBR01000140.1:0-2656 GCF_002081505.1 Bacillus sp. CDB3
GTTATTTGCGTATAGATAATTTTGCTTATAATGATTTTCTAAAGAAGGATTACAATATCTAACATATTAATCACACACCCTTTTTAAAGTAATTCTTTCGGTATTTCCAAGTTTGTAAGATGACTTTCAGTTATTTTGAAGTTTTTGCACCAGAACCCTCTAAAATGTTTACGTAATAATCATAACTTCTATTTTTGTTATGAAAAAATACACTTACAAGTGCAGATGTAATAAAATAAACCTAAGAAAATAAACACTTATAAGTACATTTATAAGTGTACTTATAGTGGATAATTAAACAACAAAACAAATAAAAGTCTGAAATGAAGTAAAAAAAGAAAGGGGAATTTTTAAAATGAAAATTATCACAGTAAACGTAAATAAAGGTGGTACAGGGAAATCAACCATTTCATACACTTTATCCAAATGGTTAACACAAGTAAAAAAGAAAAAAGTATTACTAATTGATGGTGATCGTTCATGTAATTTAAGTTTTTCGTTTTCTTGTGACAGTCCATCTTCTATTTTGGGAGTTTTTACAAAAGAAAAAGTAGAAATTCATAATGTAGGAGGACATCTTGACTTTATCAAAAGTTCAGCGCAATTAGAAGATAATATGCTTGACTTAAAATCTAAACAGAATAATTGCATGTTACTATTTATGTGGATTGCTGATAATATGGACAAGTTACAAAAATATGATTACATGATTATTGATACTCATAATGATACAAGTTTAGTTACTTCAAACTTTTTAGCTGTTGCAGACATTGTTCTTGGAGTTTCCGAGCCTTCCCGAAACGGCTTTCGAGCCTGGTTAGAATTAGAGGATACAATAGACTACTTAAAAAACGAACTAGTAGATGTTACGTCATGTCAAACATATGTTACAGCAAAACCTTATTTAATTGCTAATAAAGTTGACCATATTGGAAATAGCAGTAAACAATTTATTGATATGGTAGAATTACAGCCGAATTATATAGGAATGATACAAAAGAAAGAGCTACTTGCAAAAACTTTATTAGAAGATACTAGTATTTTTGAAATGAAAGAAAAAATGAGTAAAAAGGATATAGAAAGACACCAAAAATTCTATGAGCATATTGATAATATCTTTTCAAAAATAATCGAAATAACAGATAAAACAAATTAAAGGAGAAATAGAGTATGGATAAATTTAATGCATTTGATAAAGCAATGAAAGAAAAGAAAATGAAGGAACACAACCAAAATACTTTAAAACCAAAAAAGCCTGCAATGAATATCCCACAAGGTAAAGAAAGAAAAGAACAAATGTCTCTTATGTTTACACCGTCTCATAAAGAAAAAGCCCGTAAAATCGCAGGAAGCCATAACATGAGTGTTAGTGAATTATTTGCTTTTTGGTTAGATCAATACGACAACTAACAATAAAGTTATTAGTAATCCACTTACAAACATACTTGCAAACGCACTTATAAGTGGATATGACTTCAAATCGACATAATAAAGGCTGAACAAGGAGAGATAATCTTCTGATTCAGCCTTTATTTTATATTTGCACCAGAACCATACTAAGAGCAGACTTTGATATGTATGGATACTTAGTAGATCAGACGGAACGAGCGTCAGTTGATTACTTACAATACATTGATGAGCAAGGGTTACTTCCAGTAACAGATAGGATGATTCAACTGGATCAGGATATAAAAGGGTAGCGAATGAGGTGGTAAAACAATCGCTATCTCCTGAAATTGTAGAAATCAAGAAGATCGAGAAATGGGATGAAAAGTTACTACAAGTGAGTGGTGGCGAGACACCGTTTATGCAGGTAAAATAAGTTTTTGGGAATATGTGGTAAAAAAGATCCCGAGTGATGGGGTCTTAAACAGAAATACGAGAAAGGTAACCAATGCAGGTGTTTATAGCCTGTGCAAAAATGAAAATAATATAACAGGAGATGTAGAAAAAATTGAGAGTACGCAAACGTAAAAAACGAGCAAAACAAGTAAAAACGCTAGAAGAGAAGTGGAACGAAAAGTGTGAAAAAGCAGTCGTTTTGTTTAATCAGGGAGAAGAATACCCAGCTATTGCAAAAGAAGTAGGATGTCATGTGAGTAATCTGTATAAGGAATTGAAAAAGCGTGGACTTTTCAAAATGCCGTGAGAATACAGCATGAGAAAGGAAATGGAGGTGAATACAACATGAACCCACGGGAAAAGAGAATCTGTATTTTAAATTAGAACATAGAGCGTGCGAGATCGTTCGTAAAGGTACACGTTTATATATAAATGACAAAATAAATATGTATATTTTTCCTTGTATACTAATTTTGATAGTTCTTTGTAGGCAAAACAACGAAATTCAATTTAAGCATTATGAAGTTCTAAAAAGATTTATATATATCAAAATTTGCAACAGAACCCGAAGGATTAGATAATAAAATAATCCAAATGAAATGCATTGATGGAATGACATTAGAACAAATAGCATACGATTTGGATTACAGTCCATGTTACATTAAACGTAAGCATGCTGAAATAAGAAAGGTAATCAAATTTGTAGGTGCATTATAAAAAGTTACCTTTAGGTAAGGTACTTTGTGGGTAACGAACCCCTTGTAAAAATGAGTTATAGTAATAACATAAAGAATTGACGAAAGGACGACTGAAC
>NZ_ALBR01000141.1:0-1656 GCF_002081505.1 Bacillus sp. CDB3
AAAGGTAGACCTTTAGGTGTAGTGAAAAGTGAATAGAAAATACGTTCCTAAAGGTTTGGTTTTAATGATTAAGTACGTCTCTTAAAGTTATTTACCTTTAAGAACGCGTTATCTACATATTAATATGAATTTTTTCGTACAAAATGATTCTGTAGAAAGATTTCTATAGGAGAAAGATATTGAATATTCAATATACAAAAAGGGCCAATATTTCTATTGGCCCTTTTTACTATGCTGTAACTGTTGTTGTAGCGTTTGGGGTAAATTGTACCATTTCTAGAATAACAGGTGTTCCTGTTAATATATCACTTGCTCCAGCTGGAACAGTAATAACCAATGAGCCAACGCCTGTAGCACCTGCAGTATATGCTGAAATACCTTCCATTTGTAGCAGGCCGTTTACATACACGTTGAAATAACTATTGTTAGCAGCTAGGTCAGGTAAAGTAATAACTGCGGATCCATCATCTTGGAAAAAATCTGCAGCATCAATTGTTAAAGCATTCCCAGCTGTAGTTGGGGCTGTTGTGACATGGAAAAAACGTGAGTCTACAGGATCAATAGTCGTAGAAGTGGAAGCTGCAATAGCAAGTTTCATAAGTTGTAATGCCATAAAAAAAACTCCTTTGTTTTAAATTGGTTGTCCCATGTAGTATATGCGTGAATGATAAATATGTTCCTAGGGATAAAGGGTAATGAATTGTAATGTAATAGGGGCATGTAAGGCAGGCGGTTCTTCTGATAATAAAGTTAATTTTCCAACTTCAATGGTATATGTTATGAGAGGTTGAATGACACCATTAATAAATAAATTGAAATAAGATACTTCGGTAGGAGAGAGGATTTTCGAACTGTTATATTCAGCTAAACCATCCGCATTGGTATATACGAATTGATCTTGTTTTGCAATGGTGTGATACATGGTATTTTGGACACCTGTACCTCCGCATGTATTTCCCATAATATCAGACACCGTTTTTAATTTCGATTCTAATAACATTTCCTGTTTTATCGCTGTATCTAACATATCCTGTACACTTTTATTGACATTCAGAAGATCTGGAATGGAAGGTCCGGGACCTGTTGTCCCCTGTAAAGTTCCTAATGCATATTGAATTTTTTCCCCTTCTGCATTGAGAATATGAGCAATTCCTAACTCTTCTAAGGCAATAGAAGATAATAATAAATTGAGCGCATCGTCTCGTGTAATGGAAATATTAGGTGTAATGTTAGGTATATTAGCCTGTGACATATACGCACCTCTATTCTTTGATTTTTTGTATACTGTACCAATTTATGGCATTAATACAAACATGATTGGACAAACACCTATATAGGAGAAATGCTTTGTTATGTAATGGGTGAGACGTTATAGAAGTGGGGACATAGGATACCTGTTTACTAGATAGCATGAGTTTTAAAAAAGAGCATTCCCTTTGCAAAGGGAATGCTCTTTTTTTAGGTACATAATTTTTTAGGATAAAAGACCCAGCGGGTAACAAAACATGTCGATGTTTTTGGTAAAGAACGAACAAACTTCTTGAGTTTGTGTAAGTGCGCACTGTAGTGATTTTTTTGATTTCTAATTTTTTGTTTGTTGTTTATGAATTGTTAAAGTAGCCTATCCAATTACAATAGCGAAGAACCATTGATTTT
>NZ_ALBR01000142.1:0-1418 GCF_002081505.1 Bacillus sp. CDB3
AGACACAAAACATTATGCTACTAATAAGGAGTGATTCCGGTATTGAACTGGGCTCATTCCTTTTAATTTACATTTAATCCGTTTGTGATTGTAGTAATAAATATAATTCTCTAATTCTATTTTAAAGTGTTCCATACTTTCAAATTCTTTAAGGTATAATAATTCAGACTTTAATAAGCCAAAGAAATTCTCTATGACTGCATTATCGTAACAATTTCCCTTACGGGACATACTTTGGATAATTCCCTGTTCTTTTAAATGATTTTGATACCTTTTTAATTGATATTGCCACCCTTGATCAGAATGAAGAATAGGTGTTTCGCCATCATTTAACCGTTTAAAAGCGCTATTTAACATCTTAGAAACAAGGGCGTATGTAGGCCGTGAGGCTATATTATAAGCGATAATTTCACCATTATACAAATCAAGAACAGGAGATAAATATAACTTTTGACCTTGAAGATGGAATTCAGTTACGTCAGTTACCCATTTTTGATTGGGTTTAGATGCTTGAAAATTACGGTTTAACAGGTTTGGGGCAAATCTTCCGGCTTGTCCTCTATAGGAACGATATTTTTTAATTCGAATGAGCGATTTTAATCCGAGAATGCTCATGAGACGACGTACGGTTTTATGGTTTATCAAGTATCCTTGTTTTTGAAGTTCTAAAGTAATTCTACGGTAACCATATCGTCCTTGATGTTCTTCAAAAATGTGTGAGATTCGTTCTTTAATCTCTTTATATTTATCTGGACAATTAAATTGTTTTACCCAGTAATAATATGTACTACGCGCAATGCCAGCGATTTTTATTAAATCGATGACTTTAAACTCTTGCCTTAATTCATAAATTATTTGCGCTTTTTCTTTTTCTGTAACTTCTTTTTCTCTAAAATTAAGGCTTGTAACTTTTTTAAATAGGCGACTTCTATACGTAAAAGCTCATTTTGAGCCAATAAATCTTCATTTGATCCTTTAATATGTTGAGTTTGTTTCGGTTCTTTTTTCATCATTTGACGCTCCCGTTTCTTTACTTGAAGAGCGTCAGCTCCTTTAGCTTCAAAGAGATTCCACCAATTCCATACTGTGCTAAAAGAAGGAATGTTAAATTGTATGGTAGCTTCTTCAACAGACGCTCCTGTTTCAAGGATATATTGGATTACGTCTAGTTTAAACTTTGTTGAATACTTTGTATATGCTCTAGTGAACGCTGCACTTCCATGCTTTTGATATCTAGTAACCCAGCGCTGAATAATTGATTTATTTATACCATAGTGATCGCCAATCTGTTTAAACGATTCATTACTACCTAAGTACATATGAATAATTTCTAACTTCTGTTCCACAGAATACTTTCCCATAATAAAAATGCACCTACAAATGTTAATTTTCGTGTCTAACATTTGGGGTGCACTTCA
>NZ_ALBR01000143.1:0-3415 GCF_002081505.1 Bacillus sp. CDB3
TATGACATACATATACGCGTTCACAACGGCTTTAATTGTAAAACAGCAAGTTGCAACTGTGGAAATGACACGACAGCTCAATGATAGATTTACAGAGCCGCAGAAAACAAGAGAAGTAAAACGGACAGCAAAAGATGCGTACAAAGATGCGATTACATTTTTCGATGCCTATGTTAAAAATAATTGCGAGATGAAGGAGCTACCAAGAAACCTGATCAAGCCAATGAAGAATACAACTGTACTGGACAAGCTTAATTTAAACCTTACACAAGGTGAAAAAGAACACCTGAGTACTTTATTAGATAAAGCAGAGAGCCAAAGGCGTGATACGGTACGAAAGCGCGTGAAACGTCGTGAGCAAGGTGTAAAACCACGAGGGGAATACTTGGGGAAAAAGGAAGGTAAGTTGAAGCAATTGAAGGAAGCATTAATAAATAACCCAAAAGCTACAAATAAAGAATTAGCAACATTACTACAGACATCTATCAGGCAGATTCAGCGCTATAAACAAGAAGTAGCTACGGGGTGACATGTCTGTCTCTTTAAAGCTATATAATTGGACTACGGGGTGACATGTCTGTCTCTTTAAAGCTATATAATTGGACTACGGGGTTTGTATGGTTATTTATGTGCTTGTTTTCTAGGTGACTGTCCTTTTTAGAGGACATTTTCTTTCTGTGTTTTTTGTTCTATTAACTGAAGGTATTACACTAGGGGCAGTACGAGAGTTATATCATAAGATTTACAGTTATACAGATTCTAGACAATTTAGATAATGCTGGTATTTAATATATTTCTATATTTTATGCTGTAAGGTATGTGAAATTTTAGATTAGAATATGCTCTATATTCTAACCAGGGTATTTTAATATAGGTGCTCTTTGTCGTGTAGAAATTACTTAATAAATTTATTTGAAGAGTGTTTTAGATATAGTTGGACATAATTTGATACACTGAACGGTTCTGGTGCACAGTTTTACGCTACCCTAAAAATATAGAATTAAAATACAAATAGGAAGAATAAATCGTATAAAATATACAAGATAATTTATACGACATTCATGATTTTTGATCGTTTTTAAACTTTGTGTACCAAAACCCGTTTTTACACATCAGGTGACGTAATTAAGTCTGAATTAAGCCAATAAAAATAGGTTCCTTGCAAAGGAACCTATTTTTTTCCGAAAAGCTTGGAAAATATACTTTTTCTCTGATTAGTTGCACTTAATTGAGACTCAACCTGGTCTAATTTAGCAACTAATTTATCATGATTTTTCTGGTCTAATTCGCGTTCTTTCATGAATGTAACAAAAGTATCTTTCAAGTCTTTATCAGCACTTACGAATTGTTGTACCAGACCTTTCAAAGCTTCGTTATCTTGTTCAAGCTTGTCCATTCTAGTTTTATCTTCCAAGAGTAACTGTCCTTGCACTTGGTTTTGCTGTTCAATAAGTCTAGTTAATGTATTTACTTCTTGTCTTAGGGAGCTAAATTCACTGGCGATTGCGGAAAAAAATTCAGTGGCTCCGGTCTTTTTAAAGGCTTTTTCCATCGTTGCAGCCATCTCTTGAACCTTTTTTTCTTCTTCAGTATTTGTTTTGAGTTCTCGAAACAAATTATCTTTAATCAACTCTTCTTTCACATCAGCGAAGGTGATGTTGCCTCCGCGAGCAAAAATTTCTTTTATTTTTTCGATTTTGGGGAATTCCGTTACAGGAATCCACCTGCCGGTGCTTCTTTTATCAAATTCAACCAATCCTTTATCACACCAGGTGCGCAACCTTGGCACTTCTAATTCGAATTTCTCAGCGCAGGGACCTATCGAAAGCCATTCTACTTCAGCCATTATTGTTCACCTACCCTCTTAATATAGTTATGGTCTATTATATATTAAACATCTAAAATAGACGAATTGAGTCTTGATTTAGTATCAATTACATGAATTTCACATATTGTGTGTGTACAAAGTGAAACTTAGATAAATAAAGGCGTTAGAGATTTAAAATATATTAAAAGAGTAGTAATTTAAGTGTGATTTGGGTGAAAAAGAGGGGATTAACCCTCTCTTTTTTGTTCTAGTTCATCAATCTTATCAAATGCTGCCATTAATGTCTTTCTAAGTTCAAAAACACTCATTTGTAAACTAGGTATGTATAGTGCATTCGGTTCTATTCAAAAAAGACTAGCTCGAAAGGGCGTCACAATCACCACTCTATTACGTAAAAATATGAAAGATGCGGACAAAATTAATGATACTTTATTAGGCAAACGATGTAAAAAAATTGAAACAGTCTTTTCATTCTTAGAAAAATTAGGGATTCAAGACTTTAGAAGTCGTTCTATATTAGGATTTGAGAGTAGATTTGAAAGCATTTTACTTGTGTATTGTCGCATGCTAGATAAGGCTAGAGAGCGGTTTGGGAATACCTTGAAATACTCTTTAGGATGTTTCTAAATCAACTAGCACCACAGGTATTGTTTGGAAAATATTTGTAAAAGAAACCCTTTCTTACAGAAAGGGTTTCTTTTCGTTCCAAAAGGTAGATCTTTAGGTATAGTGAAAAGTGAATAGAAAATACGTTCCTAAAGGTTTGGTTTTAATGATTAAGTACGTCTCTTAAAGTTATTTACCTTTAAGAACGAGTATTTTTATAAATTAATAGCAAGATGGAACCCAGATTTATTGAAGTTTCATCAGGAGTGTGTGAAGTTAACAGAAGCAGAACAATTGCAATATAACGGTAGTTTACAAGACGAGATCGAGATAGAAGAATGAAAAAAAGGTAGCATCCATTTTGTAGTAGGTGGATGCTACCTTTTTATTTTTTGATTCTATTACACGTATTAATTTCTTATCTCTTATGGATTCGGTAGGTACCGTTGACACTTACCTCAAATCTTTGTATGAACCAAGTAATCATCCAACTAATGCTATTCAGCTTAATAAAGCCTTTCTTTTGAACATTCTTGTCTCACAAGTTGACAGGGTTGTACATATGGTATATAGAACCAAAAAAATACTGTCATTGAAATGACTGTATTTTGAGTAGTGAAATATAGGAACGAGAGGAGAAACACTTATGTCACAAGGTAATATACCAAATATTACACCTAATATTTCAATTACACGGGATGATGCGCTAAATTTACTGTTATCGTCTATTGCATTAGAAGAACTTGGCCTAGCGCATATCTTAAATGCAGAAGGGGAAAAAATTCAGTATACTTTGGGAACGTTACATGATGGGATAACAGGACCCGGACCAGACATACCCGATCTTCTTAATATAAATAAAAGTGTAAAGGAAATGTTAGATGCTTCTACGAAAAAGGAACTAATATTAGAATCGAAATTGAACACAGTTTCTAATATTATTGATAAGACAGATAAAACTGGAGGACCAACAGGTCCAGG
>NZ_ALBR01000144.1:0-2727 GCF_002081505.1 Bacillus sp. CDB3
AACAGGTCCTCAAGGTCCAGTAGGTTCACAAGGAATTCAAGGCCCTACGGGTTTTATTTCTACTGAATTTGCGAATGGTGATACTTCATTCATTAGTTATGATCACACTTCATCTGAAATTGTGTGGACAACGACCGAATTTGTTGGTAATGATATAATTATTTCCAACAATAGTTCTCAAATTATACTTGCAGGAGGACATACTTATTTAATTAATCTATCAGTTAGTGGATTAGTTAGTGGTGGTGGTTCGACTTCTGGTACTACTCATTACGGTCTTGTTGCACTTGATTTAAATGGAAATCATATAGTTGAAAGCATTATTTATAGTCCTTCTAGTGATAGTTCTCCTGGTTCTACTTCTTTTCAAAAAATTGTTTCTGTTTCTTCTCCATCAATTCTTACTGCAAAGATTATGTCTCAGAAGACTGACTATGTTTTATTCGGCGCACTCTCTAATATTTCTATATTAAAGTTAAGCTGATTTTTTAAATTCATAACATTGTATATTTATTTTAGTTTTACCTAGTAATAGTTTTATAGCTTGCTCTTATTCAATTTCCCCCCTACTTTTTATAAAATAAAGAATAGGGGGTGTGTAAACAACTATTATTATGAAAAATTGTATGTGTGCTAGAAGGAACATTTATTATTCTAACACGCTCAAAAATAGACACACGAAAATATGCATTATTGCATATCAAAACTCTCATCTAAAGTTGTAATTTTCAAATTTAGTTTTTCAAATTGTTCCATTTGAACACTAGATAATATGAATTTTTTTGTAGAGAACAGAGAATTTATTACGAAATGTTTGTAGAAAGTATAACCCAAAAAGAACGTTTTGTTTTGTTGAAAGTTTCGTTACGGTTTGTGTCTTTTTTGATAAGGTGTTGCATGATAAATCGATTATTTTTGAAAAAACTTAATCGTTATCTTGGAAGAAAAAAAGCCCTAGCGGGTAACAAAACATGTCGATGTCTTTGGGGAAGAGCGAACAAACTTTTTGAGTTTGTGAAAGTGCGCACTGTAGTGATTATTTTGATTGAGTCATAGTGCTTGTTAAACTTTATCATTTTGTTTGTTGTTTACGAATTGTCAAAGTAGCCTATCCAATTACAATAGCAAAGAACCATTTGATTTCGAGCCTCCCTTTGGCAACCTTTTGCCGTACCGGCAGCCGTAAAAAACAATGGCTACCGCCACAGCAAGGCTAACGCCAAGACTCTCTAAAATCAATGAACCTTCCAACCGAACTGTCTTTAGCCCACATTTGGATCATGGGGTAGGGCAAGCTATGGGTTTGTCATGACAAACCCCAAAAACGTTGTTTTTGACTTGCTAGGAAGTTTCCTAGCACCTTTACCATTTTCTAACCTCAAAAATTACATTTTTTCGTTTAGAAAATGGTTGTCGCTTCGCTCGATTCATTATAAAATTTTGTGGTGAAATTATGACAGTTATTCATAAAACATATTTACAAATAACTTTAGATGAAAATGATAAAAAATAAAGCAGAAGAATTTGGCTATAAAACGGTATCTGCATTCATGGTTGATAGTGTAAAATCACATTTCAAACTTGAAGTAGATATGAAAGCGTATAGGGATTTAACAAAGGAAATAAATTATATTGGTATGTATCAAAAATCCTGTATTTTAACAACAAATTTCAACAATACATCATCAAACGTACAAAATAAAGAGACGCGAATATTCGCGTCTCTTTATTTGTCATTACTACCGTGCATAAGTCAAGTTCTAAAGGAGGTAGAACTTGTTTAATACTATAACCCGCTTTTTGGTTTGTTATACCAAAAATATATTATATAAGTTTCGATAGAGTTTTTAACATGTGTTTATCAAATGAAAAATTAAATATGCCTTTATCAAAGGACAAATAAAACCTGTTTTAGATTTAAAATCATGTTAGGTTATTAAGCAGGAGTTATATAGTTATAATTATTTTGATAACTAATATATTTTTGGCTAGAGTGCTGGCGAAACCCCACATACTACGTATCCTCTTTTTGAATAAGAGCCATTTTTGAACGAATAGTGTTGTGTATTACAAAATAGGATACTAGTCAAACGTACATAACAATAATAATCATTGGTTAATAAGTAGTAACTGATAATTTGGTACGAATCATTCGTTTTTGCAAAGTCTTCGCCAAAAACAGCACTACTAATCTTCAGCAAGACTTGACAGGATTCCCTAATTTTCACGCGCAAAAAGGCGGAGATAACTGGAATCACCAGAATCACATAAAAATACGAGCACAAGCTGCAATGCTCATCCTCGTATTTACAAAATTACTAATTTTACGTTACAATTGT
This sequence comes from Bacillus sp. CDB3, assembly GCF_002081505.1. Lineage (NCBI taxonomy): Bacteria > Bacillati > Bacillota > Bacilli > Caryophanales > Bacillaceae > Bacillus > Bacillus sp. CDB3. Next base: position 2,340 of record NZ_ALBR01000144.1, read on the forward strand.
TGTAGAAAATAATCGAATAAATGGAAAAGAGTCTTAAATCCAACGTTTGGTCGCTGCGGATTTAAGACTCCCTATAGAAACTACACAAGGCGGATACCCTGTTGTTAATGAAATTGTATCTTTATGATACCAAATTTGGACAAGTAGGTAAAGTAAAAATTTTCTTGTGTAGCTTCCTTTTATTCTCAAAAGGAGGCTCTTTGTATGTCGGAAGTGATGCAACTATCACAAATAGAAACTTTTATTGATGAATGGCATGAATGTTATCTCTCGGAACGTAAGAAAACTGGCTACGTCATGACGCTAGATTTAAGCAATGAGAAGCATAAACAAATCTGGTATGGATTACATGACCTAGAACACCTCATCAGAAGCTCCAGATTATCCC
>NZ_ALBR01000145.1:0-5930 GCF_002081505.1 Bacillus sp. CDB3
TCTCCTTTTGGTCCTGTTGGCCCTGGTGTACCTGCACCTGTACCTGCTGGTCCTTGTGGTCCTGGCGGTCCTGCTGGACCTGCTGGACCTGGCGGACATGTTGTTCCTGTTCCTCCACATGTTTTACCCATAATATCCGAAACAGTTTTTAATTTTGATTCTAGTAAAAGTTCCTGTTTTACGGCAGTATCTAACATATCCTGTACACTTTTGTTTACATTCAGAAGATCCGGAATAGATGGCCCAGGACCTGTTGTACCATGTAAAGTTCCCAACGTATATTGAATTTTCTCACCTTCTGCATTGAGAATATGAGCAATTCCTAACTCTTCTAAAGCAATAGAAGATAATAATAAATTGAGCGCATCGTCTCGTGTAATGGAAATATTAGGCGTAATGTTAGGTATATTAGCCTGTGACATATACGCACCTCTTCCCTTTGATTTTTTGTATACTGTACCAATTTATGACACTAATATAAACACGATTGGACAAATACCTATATAGGAGAAATGCTTTGTTATGTAATGGATGAGACGTTATAGAAATGGGGACATAGGATACCTGCTTATTAGATAGCATGAGTTTTTTAAATGAATAATTTTTTAGGATAAAAGCCCCAGCGGGTGACAAAAACATTTCGATGTTTTTGGGGAAGAGCGACAAATTTTTTGAGTTTGTGTAAGTGCGCACTGTAGTGATTTTTTGGATTTCTAATTTTTTGTTTGTTGTTTATGAATTGTCAAAGTAGCCTATCCGATTACGATAGCAAAGAACCACTTGATTTCGAGCCTCCCTTTGGCAACCTTTTGCCGTACCGGCAGCCGTAAAAAACAACGGCTACCGCCACAGCAAGGCTAACGCCAAGACTCTCTAAAATCAATGAACCTTCCAACCGAACTGTCTTTACCCCACATTTGGATCATGGGGGGTATGGCAAGCTATGGGAGTGTGACCACACTCCCCAAAAACGTTGTTTTTGACTTGCTAGGAAAATTCCTAGCACCTTTACCATTTTCTAACCTCAAAAATTACATTTTTTCGTTTAGAAAATGGTTGTCGCTTCGCTCGATATATCGGCTGATTAAATAGCCAACCAATACACGTAAAAATAAGAACAAAATCCAAAAGGTTTTCCCCTTGTTTTTGGGTGAGAGTGCTGGCTGGGGGTTTGGGGGCTAGCCCCCAATGTTTACGTATCTATTTCTCGAACAACTGAAATTTTCGAACGATAGCACAAGCGATTCGGCAGGTATAATTGCTGGTCCAAGTCGTGCTACTTAAACCCTCGTTTTTGGTATGTTCGGCTTGGCGACATGCTCACACCTGCCGAAAAAAAATTTGCAAGAATATAGCGAAGCGAAAAAGGTGGAGATTTTTGAGTGGTTTTTGCTCAAAAATACTACCTATTTCTTGCGAAATTTTTAGCCCCTATTATAAAAGACACAAAGAGCAGTTTAAAAAAACCTTATAAATAAAGGTTTTTTTAAACAAAATAGTTACCATATTTGGTATTATTCTTACCATATTTGGTATGTATAATAGTTACCATATACGGTAATTATTTGTGAGGAGGTAAAAAAGTTAATGTCACCATTAGATAAAGATATTTTTATTGAAGTTCCTGATGAAAAAACAGGAGAAATTCAACAATATTTATTAACTCCAACAAAAAAGAAAAAAGTTTATAAAGGAGACTGGGTTATGATGTTTCAAGAAGGATTAACACATGTAGCTAAACTTAACTTAAAAGGCGAAACACTGCGTGTTTATATGATTTTATTAGCTAAGTTAGATTATGAAAACTGGTTGAGGATTAGACAAAAAGACATAGCTGAAGAATTAAAAATGAATCCTCCTCATGTTTCAAGGGCAATCAAAGAACTTTCTAATCATGGAATTTTAGTTAAAGGACCTAAGATAGGTGCTTCTAATACATATCGTTTAGATCCTTCGTTTGCTTTTAGAGGACAAGATAAAAATTTACAACAAGTCAGAAAAGAAATAAAACATTTAAAAATAATAAAATAAAAACCCAAATATTTATAAAAAACACTAAATCCTGTTAAATATTCCATTATTTCATTACATTTTTTTATAGTATTTGGTGAATGAGACCAAATACTATAAAAAAATGTAATGAAAGGGAGTGTGTACACTTCTATGCTTCGAGTAGTAGATTTCCTTTTTTTTATATTTGTTATCACTCTTATCATTTATTTTACAATAAGCGTATTTTATCCGCCTGAGAATATATTTTATCCACCTACAAACTTTCCTCGCCAAACATAAATTATTTTAACTCTTCCTCTTCTTTGTTTTTGGGTGAGAGTGTTGGCCGGGGGATCCCCAAGAACTGAACGTAAAAAAAGTCCGTTACAAAATAACGGACTTTTTTATTAGGGTATTTTATTAGGGTCTGACTCGTGTACTTCTGAAGTGTAACAGGGTTTTGGTTATTTTGTACTTGAGAAAAAAATGTTGGATAGATCCCAGCGGTGTTCTTTTTAAAAAAATAGCGAAATTTTAGGAGATATAACGAGGCTTGGCGAGGAAAACAAGCCTGGCGGAAGTGAAAAGTTTGTTTTTTAGCGAGGCGTAGGGAAGCGTGTTAGAAAAGAGTAAAATATGTCGTAGTGTGTTGGTATTTGTTTTGGAGTATGATGTGTCGGGAATATCGAAAACGGTTTACTACTAGTAATATTCGTTTTAAGGCTTGTGTACGTTTTGTATAGAATTGTTAAGTGATTGATAATACAAAACACTTAAAAAGATAAAAACCTCTTATATCAAGCTTAAAGTGGTTTAAACAACAAAACACCTGATTCCGACATGTTTTTTAACATGTTTGGAATCAGGTGTTTTGTATGTCGTGCTATATGCTTGTTGTGAAGATGTTGATGGTTTGCCCTCACAACCAAAAACAATCGAACACTTTCAGAAAAAAAGACTTGAACTATCACCCTTTGTTCTATGTCATAACATAGGAAAATTAAGTTATGACATAGGTGATTGTATCACAAATAACTCTAGCGGGAAATGACGGAGTTAAAAGACTGCCCTGTCATTCCATTTTAAGACACCTATTAGGTCGGTATAGAGTTTTTAAAGTGATTGTAATATAAAAAGACTACAAACAAACAAGGCCACCACAAAAGGCCAATAGGCACCTTAAAATGAACGATTTGTTTTTTGACCATATACAGCTGTTTTGGGGGTGCCTACCGGCGAGGGAGTCCCCTTTTTGATAAAAGGGGGTTGGGGGATTAGAAAAGAGTGAAATTAATTTGTGAGAATCTGAGTTTGAGAAAGAGAAAAAATCGAGTTGAAAATGGGAAGAAGCGTAAAAAAAAAGGGATTGCCCCCTACAAGATAGCATTTTGTAGGGGGCAATCCCTTTTGAGTAAGGAGTTATATAAATTGCTGGGAAGAAACAGAAAGCTACTCACATTGCATCCTGTATTCTGTAAAGCTAGGTGGTTTCACAATGAAAAGATATGTCACAGAACGGTAGTATGAGTACAGATTGGTAAAACAATCAAATTCTTAGAAAACAATATTCAAGAGAGACAAGCCTCTTCTCGTTCGTTTTAAGGCGCCTGTAAGCTCGAATAACAATCGACAAAACTTATTTAATATAAAAACATAACAAACAAACAAAATCTTAAAATAGTGGCGTTAGACCCTTTAAACGACGTTCGGTTGATTACGGTGTATTTTGTACGTTCGGAATCAGTTGTTTATTGTTTTTGTATGATGTGTTTGCTGTGCAATTGTTAGTGGTTTGTCCTTTTAACCACATGAGAGATAACAGAGGGGAGATGGATTTTTAACTAGTGTTTCGTCTTTGGTAAAAAATTTGAAATATGTGTGAGGTTTGGATATGGAATTTGGGTGTAGAAAAAAGAGCTAAAAAAAGGGGGTTAAAATCTCTGTTTTTTTGGGGTGTTTTTCGACCGGTTTTTGGTCGTTTTTTAAGAGCAAAATTTAGCCGTTTTTTCGGGCTAAATTTTCTATCTTGATATAAGGGTAACTATTTACGCACGTAAATTGGTGTCCTTATATCACTTTAAGTCTTGTGGTTATAGGGTTTTTCGCGAAAAAGACTTGCTCAACCTAGCATATTAATTTATAGTTTTTAGTGTCTAAGTAAAAACAATAAATTTTTATGAAAGGGGCAAGTCTTTTTCAAAGGGTTTCATGTACCCTTTTGTATAGTGAATATACATTCAGTATACACATGTCTGGGACTAATATAGCAAATATGACAAATAAAAAGCAAGATGTAGTTGTTAGCAAGTATCAACCGAAGAAAAAACAGAATTTAAAAATCTATGAATTTATTGAAAAACGATTAAGTAAAGGTGGGCGTGAATTGTTTAAAGAGTGTAGTACATTTAATCAATTCATTTCGACTCGTGATAAAGAAAAAATTAAATTAATAGCTTCGAATCCTTGTAAAAATCGGTTTTGTCCCATTTGTGCTTGGAGGAAGGCATGTAAAGATGCGCTGAAGATCGCGATGATGATGGAAGCTATTAAACTTGAGGAAAAGAAAGAGTTTTTATTTCTTACATTGACGACTCCAAATATCAAAGGGGATTTAGTTAAAAGTGAGATTGATAGATTTAATAAGGCTTTTCATAAATTATTTAAAAGACGAAATGTAGTAAGGTCTATTAAGGGGTATATTCGAAAATTAGAGATGACTTATAACAAAGAACGTGATGATTATAATCCACATTTTCATGTGTTGCTTTGTGTGAACAAATCATATTTTACAGATACTAAATCTTATATTTCACAAAAAGAGTGGCTCTCGATGTGGCGAGAAGCTACGGATTTACCAGAGATAACACAAGTACATATTCAGAAAGTACAATTGATTCGAGAAGGAAATGCAGTGAGTGAGATCGCGAAGTATTCAGCAAAAGATTACGAGATGTCTGTGAGTCGAGAAGTATTTGATGTGTTTTATTCCGCATTAAAAGGTCGCCAGTTGATTGTATATGGTGGACTGTTTAAAGACTATGCTTTGAAGTATGAAAATGGTGAGTTGGACAAGTATAAAACGAAAGATAAGAACGAGTATTTTTATAAAATTATTGCAAAATGGAATTCTGATTTGTTGAAGTTCCATCAGGATTGTGTAGAGTTAACAGAAGAGGAAAAGTTGCAATATAACGGTAGTTTACAAGAAGAAATCGAGATAGAAGAATGATAAAAAAGGTAACATCCATTTTGTAGTAGATGGATGTTACCTTTTTTTCATTTATCACGCTGTTTCCGAGAGAGCGCAAGCAATTGAAGAACCCCGAAAACCCACCTTTTTAGGAGGGGACGGTAATTGAAACTTGTTATTTTCAAAACTCATTGCTTTAGCTATGGGTATTCACTTACAACATATACGCTCAATTATTATTACGCGCACACCACAATCATCAAAAGATAAACCATTGGGTGTGAAACCGCGGAGTGGATGTCCCCATATATCACTATTTCTAATTTCTATTGTAGATCCACTATTTAAATCAGCTATTGCTTCTGCTGAGATAACCTGGTTACCAGATGCAAGTGTTGGACTAATACGAGCTCCTTCTGTATTAGCATATTGTTGACCATTAATGAAAATTGCTACTGTTCCTGCCGAATCCATGGTATTTGGCAATCTCGCGTCAATTACCACTATCTGCATTACTTGGAAAAAAATTCTATATATTCCAGGTTCATGAACAGTATATATAGTATTATTTTGGTTAGAGGTAATAAGAGAGCCTGGAACATTTACTTTTGTAATTGGAAAAGGGACATCAGAACCAGCTGGAATATCTGGAATAGATCCCAAATTAGGTATTGCTACATCATATCTTACGATACAAGGACAATTAGTACCTGTACCCGCGGGTCCTGGATCTCCTTTTGGTCCTGTG
>NZ_ALBR01000146.1:0-4398 GCF_002081505.1 Bacillus sp. CDB3
ATTTCGTTTGTCGCTTTCTGCGTTGTTGCTATCGGCGACTTTTTCTATATTACACCTCTATACTCTAATCGTCAATACCTTTTTATAAAGTTATTCAAGTTAATATTTTTACACTCTCTAATCTAGAGAAGAACCTATAAATATTGCATTATCCGAAAAGCCTCTTCGACTTCGCTTTAATTTCTTCTTCCAAAATATATTCAAGTTTACTTATACCCTAGACTTAATTGGTACGGAAGTTTTTTCTAGTGAAACTAACAACCTTATTTTAATAAATACTAATATGTAATTAAAAAGTTATTGCGCTCCCTAACACCTCTTTGTTTATCAGGCACTCTATTAGAAACGATGGAAGATATACGTATTCTTATAACAGACAACGATACAGAAATTCTTACATACTACTCTAGTTATAGAGTTCCCCTTATATGAAGTAATGGTTACTTACCTGTATACTCGTAAATATATAGAAACACACTAATACATTTACTAACTATCCCTGTGTCACTGAAATAGCAGACTTATATCTCTTTCATCTTTAGCAGCATCCATTTCCATATGGCCTAGTCGTAATAACTTTTATATCCTCTTAACAAACATTATAAGATATACAAATAAACTATACTCAAGGCCCGAACCAATTGATAGCATTTCTTTTTAAACACATATACTGGATTAAAAATACGTACCTCAATTGATCGAGTGTACCTAACACACCCGGAGGGAATGTTTGTTCTGTTTGTGTTTTATCACTTTTTATCACATTTAAGGATGTTTATCCTATACCTATATTTACGTTTTACCGCTAGAAGAGCGAATCGAGTTACTAACAAAGCATGTAATTTTATTGTTTCTATTATATATCCTCCGTTTTGAAATACATATAGAATTACAAATTCATTTATTTCTAGCTATAAACCTAAGAATACATAACAATAAGAAACCAATACATATAAAACACCCATAAAAACAAATTCTGCAACAAGGTATACTACGGCTGCACAATTATAAATCATAATCTTTTCAATACCTATAGGAGTCCTGTCCGCATTTAACGCAAATATAAACTAAAAAAATTTCAATATAAAAAGAGCCGGAATTTCTACTTTAAGAAAAATCCGGCTCTTTTTTTGGGCCACAACCAAAATTATTTAACTTACTCGCTATAACTGAACTCCCTCATAATAACCATAGCCAAAATAATTTTTACATTTAAGATTAAATGTCTATTTAATATTCCCTACTCTGCTGTACTGAAGATGAATGTATCATATCTATCACTACATGATATAAATTTTCCGGATATTCAGCTATCCGATGGCATAAATACAAGTACCACTCTTTCCCATAAGTCAAATACACCCTAGCATTATGTCCTTTGTTTTTCAAATCACTTAACATATCCGGACGAATTCCATATAGCATTTCTATTTCTACATTAGATTGGCTAAAATATTGACGTTGCTCCATTTCTTTAATAAGAATTTCATCATGTGTAGCTATAGATACAGGATGGTTGTTTTCAACTAGTTGTTCTACAATCTGAAGATACTGTTGATTTAAGTCAGTTGACCTAGGCATAGCAATATCCGAAACTTCTTGATAGGCACCTTTTACAACTCGTATTTTCCCTGGATAATGTAGGAGTTCTTGAATATCATTGTTTGAGCGATATAAATGCGCCTGAATCGTTATCCCTACATTAGGATATTGCTCAGTTGTTTTTTTATAGATGGAAAAAATGTCTGCTGCTTTAGATGATTCTTCCATACTTATCATAAGGGTAGTTCCATGTACTTTTGCCCTCTCTGCCAACTCCATTAAATGAATATAAGATATTTCTGGATCTATAGATAATCCAATATGCGATAAATCGAGTGATACTGTTTGTTTCATAGATAGAGCACCCATATCCCCAATAAGATTCCAAAACTCATTTTTTGCTTTATAACATTCCTCTATATCTAGAGTATTTTCCCCTATGTATTCTAGTGAAGTATGATAACCTTTTGCAATTAGTTCTTTTGCTGTCACAATCCCTTCATGTCTCGTTTCTCCGGTGACAAAGCGTTTCGCGGCTTGCAATAATAATGCATAGAGTTCAGTGGATTGTTGTACATAGGATTTAATATGTTCATTTCGTGCAATCGATTTAAATGCCTGAGCTACTTGGAATTCCGGTTTCGTCATCACATTTTCATCCCCTTTAGAACTATTTGATCCAACTATAGCATGCTAAAATGGTTTATATTAGTACCATTTCAACCAAACTTTTATGGTACCAATTTTGATGAAGGGAACATTTATATGCTTTGGATACCTATTGATCGATCGTTAGATATAAGTTTAATACGACAGGTTTATCACCAAATACGTGAACGAATATTAAACGGAGAGCTACAATCTGGAGAAAAACTACCATCAACACGGGAATTATCTTCTGAATTAAGCGTGTCTAGGAATGTAATTTTAGAAGCTTATGATCAATTATTTTCCGAAGGTTTTTTGGTCGCTCGACAGGGCGCCGGGACATTCATTGCAGAAGGGACTTATTTAGAACAACGTAAAAAATCAACTCTAATTGATTCTTTATCTTGGTGCGAAGAAATAAACAAAGACAGTAACATCATTAATTTTCGTTCAGGGATACCAGCATTAGACTTATTTCCACGTAAGGGATGGGCAAAGTTATCTCATACTATATGGAATGAAACACCTCCTTCTACGTTTGGATACGATATTCCCGAAGGGCGTCCCGAATTAAGAAAGGTTTTATCACGCTATTTACTAAAAACAAGAGGAGTTTTTTGTCATCCAGAACAATTGATAATTACCTCCGGTGCAACGCAAGCTTTAACACTTGTTTCTAAGTTACTTTTGTCAACAGGCGACGAAGTACTAATAGAAGATCCCATCACCAATGACATTCAAACAATTTTTAAAAATTCAGGAGCCTTCCTTTATCCTATACCAGTTGATTATAATGGGATGGATACATCTTTGCTACCTGCAAATAAAAACCCAAAATTCATCTTCACTACTCCTTCTCATCAGTTTCCTTTAGGAGGAGCGTTACCGATTCAACGACGGGTTCAATTGATTAACTACTCAAGAAAAACAAATTGTTATCTCATTGAAGATGATTATGACAGTGAGTTTCGATATGAAGGCTCACCTGTAAGTTCATTACAGGGGTTGGATCCCGAGCGTGTTATATATATAGGTTCATTTAGTAAAATTTTATCACCGGCCCTTAGGATGGGATACTTAGTTCTTCCTTCACACCTTATTGAAAAATGTCGCAGGGTAAAATGGTTTTCAGATCTACATACATCTTCTTTAAATCAGCTTGTCCTTGCTAAATTTATTGCCGAAGATTATTTGGAACGGCATATTATGAAGATGAAAAAAATCTATAAAAATCGAAGAGACTTCCTTATCCAGCAATTAAAATTAGCATTTTCAAATAAGATCAATATTTTCGGTTATTCTACAGGATTACACCTGATTGTTGAATTCAATCAATTTCAATTCAACAAAGAATTACTTGAGAAAATCCAACAACTTGGGGTTAAAGTATATCCTGTGGAAGACCACGCCATTGAAAAAGGAAAACATCATAATCGAATTATTATGGGGTATGGACATTTAACAACTGAAGAAATAAAAGAAGGCGTGAGCAGGCTACAGAGGGCAATACCTTGTATATATTCTTGTTAATAAATAGACTTTAAAACTCAAAATTAAAGAATCTAACAAATAAGGAAATTCCCCAGGGATTATAAAGAGACTAAAATATTAATTAAAGTGAGGTAACGATACAAATGAATCCATTAGCGCAATCATATTGGGATACTTATTGGGGAAACAATGAAAAACCAGAATCTGTTACAGCTTGGCAATTTGGTGATTCTCCTGATTATCTCGCTCAATTAGTCATTGATGGTGTGAAAACTACAACATGCTCCGGCCATATTTTTTATGAATTAGAAAATGAACCACTACCAACAACTAACGATTATAGTATTGTACTTAATAGTCAGGATGAACCTGTAGCTATTATTAAGACAATAGAAGTAACTATAATGCCAATGAATGAAGTGACTGAAGAATTCGCTATCGCTGAAGGCGAAGGCGATCGTACCTATAGTTACTGGAGAGATACCCATATTCAGTTTTTTACAAAGGAACTAAGCGAGCTCGGTCTTGGTTTTTCTGAAGATATGCTTCTCGTTTGCGAACGTTTTAAGCTTATCGATGTAAAAAACAAAGTGGAGCTATGATAAATAACGATTTTACCGGAAGTCCATGCTATATAAATACATTTATCTTTAAACAAATAAGCTTGTTATCAATGGATTTCTTGAGCCATTAATAACAAGCTTATTTCATCAAACA
>NZ_ALBR01000147.1:0-4225 GCF_002081505.1 Bacillus sp. CDB3
CGTTATTTTGTAACGGACTTTTTTTAATGCGAATTTCTTACTATCGAGCAAAGCGACAACCGTTTTTCAAACGAAAAATGTAATTTTTGAGGTTAAAAAACGGTAAAGGTGCTAGGAAACTTCCTAGCAAGTCAAAAACAACGTTTTTGGGGAGTGTGATCACACTCCCATAGCTTGCCCTACCCCCATAATCCGAACATGGGCTAAAGACAGTTCGGTTAGATAGTTTATTAATTTAAGAAAGTGTTGTTTTTTTTTCAACATTTTAGAAATAAAAAAGTAACACTAATTCATGTAATCCATACGATGTAAAAAAATTAGAATTGTTTTATATTTTGTAAACATTTGTTTTTAACGCGTACTACTGTACTTATTAGTGATACAGCTATTTTTAATATTAAATGAATGTCTTGAGAAAACCTCAACAATGGTCTCATACTGAGGATAAAAACACTATCGATATCCATGGTTTTAAAAAATTAAAATCCAGAAATGAGAATTACTGAACTGAAAGGAGGTGATCCCTATGGACATCGTACAGGCGATTTTAGATTTTATTAATAAAATCCTTAATCACTTATAAATTTGATTAATCAAATTCTTCAGTTAGTGTCCTATTTATCAGAAGCAGATCTACTGTTCCCCAAATGGTTTTTGATCATTTTTTGCTTTTTGGCTAGAGTGCAGGCTCGTCGTGTGGGGGCAAAACCCCACATAGTACGTACCATATTTTTGAATAAGAACTATTTTAGAACGAATGATCTAAACGGTTTGGCTCGTATACTTGCTAGTCCAAGTCGAGAACCATTGCTTTGCTTTTTGTCTGTCGGCTTGGCGAAAAAAGCGCACGAGCCAAAAAAAGTTTTGCAAGGACTACGTCAAAAAGAAAAGGCGTTAGCCTTAAGGTGAGGATAAACGAACCGACTTTTTGATGTGGAGGGTGGAGATTTTTGAATGGTTTCTTCAAAAATACTACCCGTTCCTTGCAGAACTTTTAGTTACTTATATAGAAAGTGGGAAGGGATAAACATACCAAAGTGTAAAAAATTTGATAATAAAAGTATTCTCACTAATTGGTAATACAAACCAATTAGTGAGAATACCAATAGCATAAGGGCGAAGTATCTTGCTATTTTAATTTCGCCCTTAAACTAAGATTATGTTCGTGAATTTTATTTTTATAGAATAATAATTCCAATAAAAAAAGGTAGCATCCTCATGATAGATGCTACCTTTTTTCTCATTCTTCTAACTCAATTTCTTCTTGCAAACTACCGTTATATTGCAATTGTTCTGCTTCTGTTAACTCCACACACTCCTGATGAAACTTCAATAAATCCGAGTTCCATCTTGCTATTATTTTATAAAAATATTCGTTCTTATCTTTCGTTTTATACTCATCCAATTCATCATTTTCATACTTCAAGGCATATTCTTTAAACATCCCGCCATATACAATCAACTGACGACCTTTTAATGCGGAATAAAACACATCAAATACTTCTCGACTCACCGACATCTCATAATCCTTTGCCGAATACTTCGCGATCTCACTCACTGCATTTCCTTCTCGAATCAATTCCACTTTCTGAATATGTACTTGCGTTATCTCTAATGAATCCGTAGCTTCTTGCCACATCGAAAGCCATTCTTTTTGCTTAATATAAAGTTCTTTACGTTTAAAATAATTTTTATCTACACAAAGCAACACATGAAAATGCGGATTATAATCTCCACGCTCTTTGTTATAAGTCATTTCTAATTTTCGAATATAACCTTTGATTGATTTCTTCACTTTCGCTCTATCAAAAAGCTTCTTAAAAGCCTTATTAAATCTATCAATTTCACTTCTTACTGCATCATCTTTAATATTTGGTGTAGTCAAAGTAAGAAACAAAAACTCTTTCTTTTCTTCACATTTAATAGCTTCCATCATGGTAGCTATCTTCATCGCATCTTTACACGCTTTTCTCCAAGCACAAATCGGACAGAATCGATTTTTACAGTCATTCCCCTTTGTTCGCTTCATTTTCTCTTTATCTTTCGTAGCAATAAATTGATTAAACGTACTACAATCTTTAAACAATTCACGCCCACCTTCACTCAATTTGTTTTCAATAAATTCATAGATTTTTAGATTCTGTTTCTTCTTCAGTAAATACTTACTAGTAATTACATCTTGCTTTCTATTTATCATATTTGATATATTAGTCCCAGACATGTGTATAGTGAATCCAAATTCGCCATACAAAAGGGTGCCAAAAACCCTTTGCAAAAGACTTGCTCCTTCCGTGGAATTTTATTGTTATTAGCTGGATACTAAAAACAATAAAATTATCCGCCGGAAAAAGCAAGTTTTTTTTTGTTAAAAACCCAGTAACCACAAGATTTAAAGACATACATAGGCACCGATTTCGTCACCGAAATAGTTACCTATGTATCAAGATAGAAAATTTAGCCCAAAAAAACGGCTAAATTTTGCTCTTAAAAACGACCAAAAAAACCGGTCGAAAAACATCAAAAAACAGAGCTTTTTTAGCCCCCTTTTTTAGCTCTTTTTTCTAAACCCAAATTCCACATCCAGACCTCCCACATATTTCAAATAATTCTTCAAAGACGGAACACTAGTTAAAGCTTCTCTTATTCATTCATCCATCTCTCATATGGTTAAAAGAACAAAACACCAACAATTGCACAGCAAACACATAATACAAAAACAATAAACAACTGATTCCGAACGTAAAAAACACACCGCGATCAGTCATTTGCTATTTAAGGTATCTAACGCCCCTTTTGAGAGGTTTTGTTTATTTGTTATGTTTTTATATTAAAAGGATTTTCAAGCTTGTTATTCGAGCTTATAGGTGGCTTAAAACAAATGAGAGAGGGTTCGTCTCTCTTGAATATTTTTTCTGCAAATTTGATTGTTTTACCATTCTGTACTCATACTACCTTTCTGTGACATATCTTTTCATTGTAAAACCACCTAGCTTTACAGAATACGGGATGCAATGTGAGTAGCTTTCTGTTTCTTCCCAACAATCTATATAACTCCTTACTCAAAAGGGTTGCCCCCTACAAAATATTATCTTGTAGGGGGCAACCCTTTTTTTTTACGCTTCTCCCCATTTTTAACTCAATTTTTTCTCTTTCTCAAACTCAAATTCCACAATATAATTTCACTCTTTTCTAATCCCCCAACCCCCTTTTATCAAAAAGGGGACTCCCTCGCCGGTAGGCACCCCCAAAACGGCTGTTTTGGAAGGAACAAGAGGGTACTGGGCTTGTGGAGTGGTCAATTCCTTATGCTCACCTACGGTTCCGCTACCATTTGACCACACGAATGTACTGCCACCACTCAGGGGACAACGTAACCACCGCAAGAACTTCTCCCCTTTACCAGCTAATGGCTATATACGGTCAAAAACACAACGATCATTTTAAGGTGCCTATCGTCCTTTTTGGATGGTTTTATTCGTTTACAGTCTTTTTATATTGCAATCACTTTAAAAACTCTATACCGACCTAGCAGGCGCCTTAAAATAGGATAACAGGACAATCTTTCATATCCGCCATTCCCGCTAGAGTTATTTGTGATACAATCACCTATGTCATAACTTAATTTCCCTATGTTATGACATAGAACAAAGGGTGATAGTTCAAGTCTTTTTTTCTGAAAGTGTTCGATTGTTTTTGGTTGTGAGGGCAAACCATCAACATCTTCACAACAAGCATATAGCACGACATACAAAACACCTGATTCCAAACATGTTAAAAAAACATGTCGGAATCAGGTGTTTGTTGTTTAAACCACTTTAGGCTTGATATAAGAGGTTTTTATCTTTTTAAGTATTTTATATTATCAATCACTTAACAATTCTATAAAGAACGTATATAAGCCTTAAAACGAATGTTACTAGTAGCAAACCGTTTTCGATATTCCCGACACATCATACCCCAAAACAAATACCAACACACTACAACATACTTTACTCTTTTCTAACACGCTTCCCTACGCCTCGCTAAAAAACAAACTTTTTACTTCCGCCATGCTTGTTTTCCTCGCCAAGCCTCGTTATATCTCCTAAAATTTCGCTATTTTTTTTAAGAAGAACACCCCTGATGCTTATCCAACATTTTTATTTTTCAACTCCAAAATAACTAAAACCCTGTTACACTTCAGAAGTATGCGAGTCATACCCCCTATTAATATTAAAAAAAGTCC
>NZ_ALBR01000148.1:0-2298 GCF_002081505.1 Bacillus sp. CDB3
CTTATAAATAATAATAGTCAATGGATTTTTATAAAAAATTTCATTTTTTATAAATCTCATTATATTACCAAGTTATCTATTTAAATATCTCTTCTATACTTATATATAAGCAACCCATATAACTCCCTATGGGTTGCTATTCCATCATAAAAACTATTGTTCTTTTGAAGGGATCGAACAACTTCCATCAGTACAAGACATATCGCTTCCTTCTTCTGATGAAAACTCTTGTAACTTAGGTGCGGGATTCTCTTCTTCCCACACTTGCTGAAGTGCACCAACAAAAGTTTCAAGTGGTTGTGCACCTGAAATAGCATACTTTTGATTAATAATAAAATAAGGTACTCCCGAAATTTGATATTGCTGAGCAATAGCTTCATCAACTCGAACATCATTCGCATAAGCACTTTTATTATTAATAACATCTAAAACTTCTTGCTTATCCAGTCCCGACTTTTCAGCAATAGTAGCGAGTGTTTCCACATCACTTAAGTTTTTTGATTCAGTAAAATATGCAAAAAGAAGATTTTCTGTAATCTCTTTTTCCTTCCCTTGATCCTTCGCAAACTTCGCAAGACGATGCGCATCAAAAGTGTTTGTCGGCTTCATCTCTTCAAAATTAAAGTCCAAACCCATACTAGCTGCATGATTTCCTAGTTGTATATTATTACGCTTAGCTTCTTCAATACTAATCCCATACTTTGATGCAAGTACTTCATTAATACTTGTTCCAGAATAGATTGGAGCATTTTGGTCTAATTCAAAACTTTTAAACTCAACTTCAACATCATCCCTATGTGGGAATTGTTCTAAAGCCGTCTCTAATCTACGCTTCCCAATATAGCAAAACGGACATACAAAATCAGACCAAACCTCGATTTTCATATTAACACCTCTTTAACATTTAGTTTCTAATCATTGTAGCACTGAGATTAAGGAATTCAAAAATTTTTGCTCTACCTCCTTCATATAGTACATACAAAAGTATACTTATAGCAGAATACCTAATTAGCAAAAAAAAACGATAATCAAAAGGATAAACTATTCCCCCTCCGATTATCGTATATAAACATGAAACAACTTTAATTATGCTGGAATATACTTCTCTACGAATTTCCATACAGTATTCCAATATTTATTTGAATCTATTTTCTCCGCTTCTCCATGTCCCGCACCTGGAACAATTAATTTCTCTTTTTCTACTTTTGCAGCATTATACACCTCATCTAACATTTCAAAAGGAACAAATGTATCGGCATCCCCATGAATGAATAGCATAGGTGTTTTGCTTTTCGCAACTTGTTTTACAGCCGAAGCCTCTTCTAAATCGTATCCAGCCCTCAATTTAGTAACTGTATTGGCCGCATTCATAACAGGAAACTTCGGTAAGTGGAATAAATCTTTTAGTTGATACGTGAATTCATCAATAACAGTCGAGTATCCGCAATCTTCAATAATGACTTTAACATTAGAAGGTAAATCTTCTCCAGAAGTCATCATAACAGTTGCTCCACCCATAGAAATACCAAATAGAGCTATTTCAGCATTAGGATCTTTCTTTAAAATTTGTTGAATCCACAGCAAAACATCTTTGCGATCATGTCATCCCATACCGATATACCCCCCTTCACTATTCCCATGCCCACGAAGGTCTGGTGCTATGACATTATAGCCTTGTTCATAAAAGTTCCGGATATATTTCGTCATTGCTGATGCCCTGCCATCATATCCATGAACTACAAGTGCCCATTTATGACTAGATTGCTCATTCATATATTCATAACCTGTTAAATTTAGCTTATCAAAAGAGCGTATAGTTAATGTATTAGGTTTATATTTTGATACAAAGTTCGCATTCTTGTCTTCATTCGTAGCCAATGCACCTCCCGATGCATTCACCGTTTCCGTTAAGTGAGGATTATCCTCTAAAAAATCTTTTTCTTGTTTCGCATTCAACGCATAATTATAGAAATAATTCCCGACTAACATATATGCAATCGCTAGAAGGACTAAAACTACTATAGTAATTACACCTATCTTTTTCATATTATCTCCTTTTTCAAAATTAAATCTTCTTATATTAAAGTACTTCAAAAATAACTGTACTATTTTAACACACCAATGAATCGTATCTATAAGAAATAAAATAGAAAATCTTAAATTACATATCAAAAATCACGGGAGAAATTGAATAAAAAATTATATGGCTATGTAACCACAAATCTTAAAAGAATGGGGAATACTTAAAATCTAAAGTGGTATTTGGGGTTAGTAACAAGTTATTTCTAACGAAATCTA